>JAZUOR010000127.1:0-5201 GCA_045604745.1 Acutalibacteraceae bacterium
CCGATTCCAAGCTCCGGGAAAAACTCCTCCCGCAGCTTGTTATACAAAAAGAAAAAGCAGTATCTGTCCTTTGAAAGCGTGTTGAAATGCCACATGGAAAGGTGAACACACAGATTATCAAATGCTTTTTTTGTACGCTCATAAATACCGCGCCGTGAAAGCTCATCCCTGAGACCGAGCAGGGCACTGTAAAAGCAATCACAGTTCTTCTGCCGCGTACGTGAAATGGAGGTACTCCTTCCTCTGCGCTGATGAACAAAAACATTGTTCATTGTTGTTATCCTCTTGGCAAGAGCAAGGGAAAGGAAAGTGAAGCGCATATCGTTGGTGCTGCGCAGATTCTGAAATTCAAGATGATTCTCTCTGACAAATGAGGTAAGATACAGCTTGTCCCAGGCCCAGCCCTGCACAAAGTAAAACAGAGCATCCCCGACCTGCTCGCCGGCAAATATCTCACCGGGAACGAACTTATCCTGCAAACTCCACACCATTGGAACGGGCTTTTCGGTGCCATCCTCAAAGCCTTCACAGCGGCATATGACTATCTGAGCGTCGGCAGCCCGTGCCCGCTCGACCATTTTTTCCAGCATTTTGGGCTCAAAGCGATCGTCCGAGTCAAGGATGGACAGATACTCTCCCGACGCAATGGCAATGCCCTTGTTGCGTGCCACAGCTGCACCGGTGTTAGGCTGAGCAATGACTTTTATGCGGCTGTCCTTTGCCGCGTATTCGTCAAGGATACCCAGCGAGCCGTCGGATGAACCATCATCCACGCATATAATCTCAATATCGCGCAGGGTCTGGGCGCACACGCTGTCAAGACACTCCCGCAGGTAGCCTTCACCGTTATACACCGGCATGACCACCGACACAGTTACTTTGTTCATCGGTCGTTACCTCCGGTGAATTTCTTGAGCATGAGTCCGATGGTGTAACCCACGCCGTTGTCATGGACACACAGGCTCAGCCTCTTGAGTCCACGGGAAAGCTTTCCGCCTCCACCGCCGTTTGCGGTCTGGTCACGCAGCGCACGCCAGCGCTGTTCTTTTTTGTGGAATGCGTCAGGATCATCCATTATCCTCTCAAGGCGCATTGCCTCCCGCTTGCGGAACACGGACATATCCAGTTCTCCGGCTTTACGGGCATGTCTGAATTCTTCAGCAAAACGCCGGATGAATTCCTCACAGAACTCCGCGCCGATGCGCTCGTCGTAGCTCCAGATATAGTTGTGGTATCTCTTAAGCCAGAAATAAGCAATCAGCCTGGAATGCAGCTCCTTTTCCGTGCACAGCCATTCATGGATATGCTCATACTCTTCACATAACGCCCACACCTTGTTTTTATTATGGACGGAAGATGAAGCATTGTCCCTCCGGAGCATGTAGAAATACCTGTTGACAAACATCACCCGTTCGGCGTAGGCGAAACTCTTGAAAAACAGTCCGTTATCCTGAAAGGATGCACCGGGAGTTTCATTATGGCGGATGTTATTTGAGCGGATAAAATCCGAACGGTAAATGCCGCTCCATGTGTTCATGATCAGCCGGAAGACCTCAGGCTCGTCGGACGGTCTGATAATGCGTCCGTACCAGCTGTCCGGATCGTCCATCATCCACGCAAGAGGACGCGGTGTAAACCTGCGCTGACCGTTTTCGTCAACAAAAGTACGGAAATCAGCCTTGACCACATCACAATGGTGCTCGTCAGCCGCAGCGCAGAGCTCGGCATACATTTCCGGAGGTACTATATCATCCGACTCTACAATGCCGATATACTCACCTGTTGCCGCATCAAATCCGGTATTCATGGTGTGACCGTAGCCGGAGTTCGGCTTGGTTATTACCTTTATGCGGTCATCCTTTGCAGCATATTCCCGCAGTATTTCCGGACAGGAATCGGTAGAGCCATCGTCCACACATATTACCTCGATATCACTCAGCGTCTGCGCCAGCACACTGTCCAGACACTCTCTCAGATAGCGTTCAACGTTGTAGATCGGGATTACAACAGATAATTTCGCCATTTTCTGACCTCTTATCCTTCTTCATTATCTATCATACAATTCCGGACGCACTGCCGGATGATATATTATATCACGATAACACATCAATTTCAATGTAATTCGGACTTATCACAGCCAATCCAATGTCTTTCCGTTCTTTAGCCTAAATTAACATTATATTGGTTGAAATAAACGAGCAGATGCTCTATAATGTAACTCAACTGTGACCACAGCAAACACTTTGCCGATTACGGAGTACCAGATGAACAAAGACAGATTCACACCAAGAACCCGCGCCAGTCTTGAGGATAACGGCAGCAATAAAGAATATGACTTTTCTGCTATAGCCGAAGACGCAGTGTCGCGCACACGCGCTCAGGATTCCGGTTCCGATCATTGGGGCGGCATTTCCCCGGAGGACTATGGCAGTGAAGACGACTTTTTTGAGCCTCCTGCTCAGAAGAAGAGCCGCTTTTCACGAAAAAGCCGCAGTTCAGACTCTTCTATCGACTCCTGGGATCAGCCTCAGGAGCCGGTACATAATGAAAAACGCGGTTCATTCGCTAAGCGTCGAAAGGACAGCAATGCCAGCTCTCCCGACGCTGAACCGGCAGCTCCGAAGCGTAAGCTATCTGATATTGTCAAGCTTATCCCTCAGACCGTAAAGGGTAAGGACAGCTTTGACCGTCCGGTAGAGCGCACTGAAGCTCTGGGTGGAAAAGCCGAAGCTCCTCTGCGCAAGCCTGTCCGCCCTCAGCGCAGGAGAGCATCTGATAACGCTGCAGACAACCAGTGGGACAAGCCGGTCAGCCGCGCAGACGCTCTTGAGCCTGAAAAGAAGCGTTCTCCACTCCCCTTTGGACGCAAGGCTGCTCAGCCCTCATCTGCCACACCTGACTGGGACAACCTGTCTGATTTTGATGAATCTTACGGAGATCATACCGGCGTACAGGAATTCACCGCGCCTGCACCTGAGGAATATTCCCCACGCAGTCGTGCCAGCCAGCCGGTCGTCAACACCCCGCAGCCGGAACAGACTGAATATGTTCCCGCCCCAAAGCCTGCACCATCCACCCAGCCCGAACGCCGCGTATTCAACGCAGCAACTCAGCCAAATTACGGCTATATGACTGACTCTCCCGCTTCGGATGAACAACAGCCACCGAGCGAGCCCGCAGCAGGCGGCATTGCAACTGTCAAGGCTTCTATTATGCGCAAGCTTGGCAAGGATGAGCCGGGAGTCCAATACTATACTCCCCCTGCCAACCGTGCTCCTTCCGATGTCAGACGTCACCAGAAGCGGCGCAATCGCCGTCCGTTGCCTTTCTGGCTGAAGGCAGCACTTTTCGGTATTGGAATGGTCGCTGCTTTCTGCTGCATCGTTTATGCCGCATTCTATGTCATCATAACCAGCCGTATAGACTATATTGGTGATTCCACACGCAACACGGTGTATCTTTCAATAGCCGAGAAGGCCAATCATGAGGCAGATCTCACCGACACAGAAGAAAACGCCGCGGAATTCACTGAGCCGGTAAACATCGCAGAACCACGCGAGGACGTCAAGGTCATAATGGTTGTGTCCAGCGATTCGCAGTTAGGCGACAACGGCGGCATCACCGCCCGCACCGATGCCATCATGCTCATTGCTGTTGATCCTGTTAACCAGCGCATACGAATTGCTTCTCTCATGACCGACACTTATGTGCGCATCAAGGATTATCAAAGCAACAAGCTCAGCAAGGCATATTACTACGACACTGTCGTCGGCGATTATTCCCTCACCCGCCTCCATAAGGCTATTGAGGATAATTTCGGTGTAAAGCCCGACAACTATGTCATTGTTGACTTTGATGCACTGCAGATCCTCGTGGAACGCCTTGACGGCATTGACATAACCGTCACAGCCGACGAAGCATACTATATGAGCAACCACAAAAAGTACGGAAATTTCCCGCGCTATAACAGCGAAGGTCCCTACACAATGTCAGGCTCCGAGGCGCTCAACTATGTTCGCATGCGTGACGTAGGCAACGGCGATTATGACCGTGTTGCACGCCAGCGCAAGGTTTTTTCACAGATACTCGTGAAAATGCAGAGCAAGTCAAAATACGAACTTGCCGAGCTGGCCTACTCCATGCTTCCTGAACTTCCCACAAACATGACTGCAGGTGACGTATTTGGCTATCTGACTGATCTTTCTGACCTCGCATCCTACGAAGTCACCGAGGTCACCTTCCCGATAACCAATTCCTGGCGTTATGGAACCGCCACCGTTCGCGATGAAGCGGAGCATGTGGTCGTTGCTGACGGCGTTGTCAGCACAAGCGATGTCATCAGCAGTTCCGATGTTGTCAGCTCCGGCGATGTGACTGCTTCTCCCCCCGACTCGCGCCCGACCTCCGACACCAAGTTCACTGTTATGGTTACAAACTTCCAGTTCAATGCCACTGCGCTGCAGCGCTATCTGTATGATAACGACGAATCCTATCTTAACGGCACTGCTGCAAACGGCGTGACCATACCGGAAATCATAGCACCGCTGGAAAGCGATTCTCCCGCCGCAGGAATAAAACCCGCTGCATAGATTCTGCTTTTATCACTTTTTGAATCTTTATTTTACGCCACAAATTGCAACATCTGCAGCGACAGCCTGCTGTTCCGCTGCAGATGTTGTTTTTCTCCCAATCATTACCGCATTTCTTCTGAGTTGCTGCAATATTATTACGATTCAGCAACTTAAGATAAACTTTTTTTATTTTTTGCAAAAATAATGATTGACATTTGGTCGAATTAGTGGTATGATATCTCGGCAGTCAGGTAAGCGTAACGTAAACCTGATATGAATTTCCGGGTGTAGCGCAGTTTGGTAGCGCGCTTGAATGGGGTTCAAGAGGCCGCAGGTTCGACTCCTGTCACTCGGACCATCGAAAATGGCTTAATCATCACGATTAAGCCATTTTTCTTTTGTCTTTACAAAGGGTACGTTTTGGTTTTGACTGTAGTTTTTGACTGTAATTACTCCGTCACCAGCCCAGACTGGCTGTCATTCATTGGAATTATTTTCATCAAGTCCCGCCGACAGCGTCTGTTCAAGCAGTCCCACCGCACGGGCTGTGACCTCGTTTTTGATGTGCATATAGCCTCTGGTGGCATCATCGTCGGTCTGACCGGCAAGGGTCTGTATGGTGTTGAAATC
>JAZUOR010000128.1:0-2826 GCA_045604745.1 Acutalibacteraceae bacterium
ACCGCTTGGCCTCCGACTTGAACCTCATCGGCGAGATCATTGAGATGCACGGTGACGAGGCATCCATTCAGGTTTACGAAGAAACCGGCGGCCTCGGACCGGGCGAACCGGTCGAATCCGTGGGTGAACCCATGTCGGTCGAGCTTGGTCCGGGTCTTATCGGCAGCATCTTTGGCGGTATCCAGCGTCCGCTGGATGCCATTATGAAGCTGTCCGGTACCAACATCGCCCGCGGTGTTCAGGTGCCCTCGCTCAGCCGTGATAAAAAGTGGTACTTCAAGGCAGCTGTCAAGGTGGGAGATCACGTTGTCGGCGGCGATATTATCGGTACCGTGCAGGAAACTGCCGTTGTCACCCAGAAGATACTGGTGCCGGTGGGCGTAGAGGGAAAAATCAAGCGCATTGATTCCGGCGACTTCAAGGTGGATCAGACCGTGTGCGTCGTGGAGACAGCCAAGGGCGAACACAGGCTTACTCTGATGCAGAAGTGGCCCGTCCGCCGCGGTCGTCCCTATGCCGCCAAGCTGCCTCCGGAGCAGCCGCTGGTCACCGGTCAGCGTGTAATCGACACCATGTTCCCCATCGCCAAGGGCGGTGTCGCTTCCGTTCCCGGTCCCTTCGGCAGCGGAAAGACCGTTGTTCAGCATCAGCTGGCCAAGTGGGCAGAGGCTGACATCGTCGTGTACATCGGCTGCGGTGAGCGCGGCAACGAGATGACCGACGTTCTTAACGAATTCCCGGAGCTGGTCGACCCGAAGACCGGCCGTTCACTGATGGAACGCACTGTGCTTATTGCCAATACCTCTGATATGCCCGTTGCGGCACGTGAGGCTTCCATTTATACCGGCATCACCATCGCCGAGTATTTCCGCGACATGGGTTATTCTGTGGCTCTGATGGCCGACTCCACCTCCCGCTGGGCTGAGGCTCTGCGTGAGATGTCCGGTCGTCTGGAGGAAATGCCCGGTGAAGAAGGCTACCCGGCTTATCTGGGTAGCCGTCTGGCGCAGTTCTACGAGCGCGCCGGCAAGGTCATGTCCCTCGGCTCTCAGCCCCGTGAGGGAGCGCTGTCTGTTATCGGCGCCGTTTCCCCTCCCGGTGGCGATATTTCCGAGCCGGTCTCTCAGGCAACCCTGCGCATCGTCAAGGTGTTCTGGGGTCTGGACGCAAACCTTGCATACAAGCGTCATTTCCCGGCAATCAACTGGCTGACCTCCTATTCCCTCTACACCGATTCTCTGGGCAAGTGGTTTGATGCTCAGGCGAACGGCGAGTGGATGAACAGCCGCAGCCGGATCATGCTTCTTCTTCAGGAAGAAGCCGAATTGGAAGAGATTGTCAAGATGGTCGGTATGGACGCTCTGTCTGCCACCGACCGTCTCAAGATGGAAGCCGCCCGCTCCATCCGCGAGGACTTCCTGCATCAGGACGCTTTCCATGAAGTTGATACCTACACCAGCCTTAACAAGCAGCTGCTTATGATGAAGCTGGTTCTTGAGTTTTACGACAAGGCTCTGGCTGCGCTTGAAGGCGGAGCCGGCATAGAGTCTATTGTCAGCATGCCGGTCAGAGAGCGCATAGGCAGAATCAAGTATGTGCGCGAGGCCGATGTTCGCAAGGAGTTTGAGGACATTCAGCGCCAGCTGGCAAGAGAGCTTGCTGAAGCGGTCTGACCGCCCTCAGCCGGCCAATCACACGAAATATACGAAAGGGCTTGATCCACAATGCCGAGAGAATACAGAACGATAGAAGAAGTCGCCGGCCCTCTTATGCTGGTTCGCGGCGTACAGGGCGTTACCTACAACGAGCTGGGCGAAATAGAACTTGCCAGCGGTGAAAAGCGCCGCTGCAAGGTGCTGGAGGTCAATGGTTCGGACGTTATGGTTCAGCTCTTTGAATCCTCAACCGGCATTAACCTGTCGGACAGCAAGGTGCGCTTTCTCGGACGCAGCATGGAGCTGGCCGTGTCGGGAGACATGCTTGCCAGAGTATTTGACGGCCTTGGCCGTCCCATAGACGGCGGTCCGGAAATCATACCGGACAAGCGTCTTGACGTCAACGGCCAGCCGATGAATCCCGCGGCACGAAACTATCCTCAGGAGTTCATTCAGACCGGTGTCTCTGCCATCGACGGACTGAATACTCTGGTAAGAGGCCAGAAACTGCCCATTTTCTCTGCCTCCGGTCTGCCCCACGCCAACCTGGCAGCGCAGATCGCCCGTCAGGCAAAGGTTCTGGGAAAAGACGAGCAGTTTGCCGTTGTTTTCGCCGCTGTGGGCATCACCTTTGAAGAATCCAACTTCTTCATCGACTCCTTCCGCGAAACCGGCGCCCTTGACCGTACGGTCATGTTTGTCAACCTTGCCAACGACCCGGCTATCGAGCGTATCGCCACACCGCGTATGGCTCTGACCGCTGCCGAGTATCTGGCATTTGAAAAGGGCATGCACGTTCTGGTTATCATCACCGACATCACCAACTACGCAGACGCTCTGCGTGAGGTTTCGGCAGCCCGAAAGGAAGTGCCCGGACGCCGTGGATATCCCGGCTATATGTATACTGACCTTGCCTCGCTCTACGAGCGCGCAGGACGCCTCAAGGGCAAGGACGGCTCAATTACACTGATTCCCATCCTCACCATGCCTGAGGATGACAAGACCCACCCCATTCCCGATCTCACCGGCTACATCACCGAGGGTCAGATTATTCTTTCCCGTGAGCTGTACCGCAAGGGCGTTCAGCCTCCTGTGGACGTGCTTCCCTCCCTTTCCCGTCTGAAGGATAAGGGTATCGGTAAAGGCAAGACCCGTGAGGATCATGCAAACA
>JAZUOR010000129.1:0-2915 GCA_045604745.1 Acutalibacteraceae bacterium
GCTTTTCAGAGAGTCGGAGGAAAAGGAGATTAAAGACTACTTGCGCAACAAATTACGGCAAGCCAGATGGTTGATCTCCGGGTTGGAACGCCGAGGGAGCACTCTTCAAAAATGCGCAGAAGCAGTGGCTTTGATCCAAAAAGAATATTTCAAAGGACAGACCAACGAATTGAGACCAATGAGCGTGGTTTCGTTGGCGCAGGAACTAAATGTGCATCCCTCCACCATTTCGCGAGCTACCTGCAACAAATATATCCAGTGCAAACAGGGAACGTTCCCGTTCCGCTATTTTTTCAACCGAGATTGCGGCGGAGATATCTCGGCACAGGCAATCAAACAAAAACTGCGGATGTTGGTTAAAGAGGAAAATTTCAAACATCCATTAAGCGACCAGACAATTTGCGAGATTCTGTCAAAAAGCGGAGCGACCATCTCGAGACGAACTGTTGCAAAATACAGATTTGAATTAGGGATACCGTCTGCCGCTAAAAGAAAACAAATATCCCGGTAGTGCATTGCGGCCGTTGGGATACAATGGGCATCGTCGAAGACGACTGGAAGTCAAGTGATTTCTGGTTGTATTGTGGCGTAGATCTCTTGGCTTGGAACAGTGACCGCCTGCATGTGAAAGAAAAGCGGAGGAGCATTGCTCCTCCGCTTCAAGTTTTGAAAAGTTAAATATCCAATACGTAAGCCATCATCAGATTCAGCGTGTTTTTCAGACTCAGCATATGGGTGCGCTCACGGCCGTGACTGCAGTAGACAGGCATGCCGAAGGCACCGATCTGGAGATCATTGCAGCACATGATGGCAGCGGTTGCGTCCGTGCTGTAGTTGAAAAACACATCCACCGCATAGTCGCACTCTGCTTTCTCGGCGTAGGAGATCAGACGGTTGGTCAGAGCATAGGAATAGGGAGCGTTCTTGTCTTTGGCGCAGATGGTGACGTTCCGCTCGTGACCGTCGTAATCCGGTCCGATCAGGCAGATATCCACAGCCACGTATTCGCTGACTTCTGTGGGGACCCAGGGACCGCCCATGCCGATTTCCTCACCAAACGTGAAAGCGATCATTGTGCGGAACTTGGGTTTCAGGTTCTGCTCATGGAAGCATTTCAGCATGGTGAACACGCAGGCAACGGCCGCCTTGTCATCAATGAAACGGGACTTCAGATAACCGTTGGGTGTGATCTCGCAATGGGGATCAATAAATACATAATCACCGTGACGGATGCCCAGAGCACAGACGTCTGCTTCGGAACGGATATCCTCGTCCAGCAGGATCACCATGGTTTTCTCCGTGCGCTCCGAGGTTCTTGCATCCTCAAAAACATGGACAGAATGGGACTGGCAGGTGATGATACCGGTGTATTCCCGGTCGTCACGGGTATGAACGGTTACGCTCTCACCCTCCAGATTATTGTAATTGATACCGCCCAGCTGACGGACACGGATCTTGCCATCGGAATCGATCTTTCGAACCATCAGACCCAGCGTATCGCAATGAGCGGACAGGAGAACAGTTTTACTGTTATCCTGACCATCCAGAGTGATGTAAGCTGTGCCGCGGCGGTCATAGGTCACGGTATGCCCGAACTGGGCGGCATAGCGCTCGAGCAGAGGGATCAGCTGCTCACTGTAAGCAACGGGGCTGGGAACTGCAACAAAGTCCCTGAAGCAGTTCAGTAAAAATTGTTCATCCACCTGAAATTTCATAATCTGCCTCCGCATACAATGGTTTAGCAGAATTATATCATATTGCACTGAAAAAACCAGATATTTTAAAAGAAAGAGTGCTCTTTCAAAGAGGTTCTACCAAGCCGTCTTCAGGAAAGGGAAGAGAAATTTTGATTTTCAAAATCTTCCATGGTTATGCGACTCTGCGTTCCGGACAAAAAAACCTGGAAAACAGTACAATTCTGAAAAAGAATGTGTGGTTTGAGTATGGGATACCCTTGATACTTGAAAATTTCTTTGTTATAATCTGGGATGTGAAGCTTATGGTCTGGTATGACCAAATTTTAGGAGGTAATTATTATGAAAATCGCACTCATCGGCTGCGGCGCAATGGGCAGCCTGTACGGCGGCTATCTGAGCAAGGTTCACGAGGTTACCGTCTGCGACGTTTCCGCAGCTCTGATCGAAGCTATCAACGAGAAGGGCATCATCATGGACGAGCCCTCCGGCGAGACCGTTGTTTTCAAGCCCGCTCATGCTACCACCGATTCCAGCACTGTTGGTGAGCAGGATCTGGTCATCACCTTCGTGAACTATAAGTTCCTGGAGAGCGCTCTGACTCAGGCTAAGGGCATGATCGGCCCCAACACCATCGTGATGTCCCTGCAGAACGGCATGGGCAACTATGACGAGATCGCCAAGGTTGTTCCCGAGGAGCAGATCTGCTGCGGTACCACCGCTCACGGCTGCACCGCTCTGGAGCCCGGCCATGTCCGCCACACCGGCGTTGGCATCACCGCTATGGGTACCATCAAGGGTAACCCCGCTGACGCTGAGCGTGTTGCTGAGGCTATGCGTGAGGCTGGCTTCGAGGTCGTCGTGAAGGAGAACGTCCTGGAGGTCATCTGGCACAAGCTGTTCGCTAACATTGCCATCAATGCTATCACCGCTATTCTGGAGCAGCCCAACATCGTTGTCGCTGAGAACGAGTTTGCTCACGAGGTTGCTGTCAACCTGGTCAAGGAAGCAATCGCTGTTGCTAACGCTACCGGCTGCAGCTTCGACGAAGAGGCTGAGCTGAAGAGTGCATTTGACGTTGCTGTCGCCACCGGCACCAACCGCAGCTCCATGCTGCAGTGCGTGGACACCAAGCGTCCTACCGAGATCACCATCATCAACGGCGCTGTCTCCCGCATCGGCCGCGAGATCGGCATGCCCACTCCTTACAACGATGTGATC
>JAZUOR010000130.1:0-2339 GCA_045604745.1 Acutalibacteraceae bacterium
CTTGCTTTTGTTGTCTTCCTAAGACCGCTTGGCCTCCGACTTCGGCAAACTTTGCATGAGAAGCCGAACTGTCTTTGCTTATTCCGATAACCTCGACATTGAGGTCCTTAAAGCCGTTATACGCACCTGCAAATGCACATGCCTGACGGGTGCAGCCCGGCGTATTGTCTCTGGGATAGAAATACAGCACCACTTTTCTTCCTGCATAATCAGAAAGGGATACCGGATTTCCCTCCTTGTCGGGCAATGTGAACTCCGGTGCCTTTGTTCCTGCTTCGAGCATAATAATCCTCCTTTTATCCGGCCGAACTCATGTTGGCCATTTCCTGCGTTACTACCTTGCATAATAGCACATTTACTGTTTTTATGCCAGTACAACATTTTTATAGCGAAGCGCTTGACTCTGACGCTGCGTCATGGTTTATACTGTGACCGGAGGCGATGAGCATGAGAATGCAGATAAAGGATTTTGCCCTGCTTACCGGAGTCAGTGTGCGCACTCTGCACTACTACGACCAGATCGGACTGCTGAGGCCGGCGTATGTTGACCAAAGCAACGGCTACCGTTATTACGACGACGATGCTCTTGAACGTATGCAGGAGATATTATTTTACCGTGAACTGGATTTTTCGCTCAAAAGCATTCTTGACATGCTGTCCTGTCCGGATTACGATAGACAAGAGGCACTTTCAATGCAGCGTGAACTGCTCGTGATGAAAAAAGAACGCATCGAACGGATCATCGCCGCCATCGACAGCGCCGGGAAAGGAAAAATCGACATGAAAGCATTTGACAACAGCGATTATCAGGCTGCCCGTGCACAATATCAGGCCGAAGCTAAAGAAAGGTGGGGCAACACACCCGCCTACAGGGAATACGAAGAAAAATCTGCGGAATATACGGAAGACCGCAATAATGTACTCGGCAGCGGAATGTATGCTATCTTTCACCGGTTCTCACTGTGCCTGAATGATGGCGATGCTCCGGAATCAGACTGCGCACAGGCTCTCGTAAAAAGCCTGCAGGAATACATAAGCGAAAATTATTATACCTGCACCCCTGACATCCTGTCCGGTCTTGGTCAGATGTATGTCTGTGACGAGCGATTCAGAAAAAACATTGACCGGCACAAAGACGGCACTGCAGCCTTTGTGTCTTCGGCTATCGCTTTCTACTGCAAAAGAACAGACAAGTAAGCACAGACTTATCCAAAGGAGATTACACATGCTGTATAACATATTTTTCAGTCCTACCGGCGGAACAAAGGCCGTGGCAGATTGCCTGTGCAATGCTATATGCCCGGACTATGTTTCCATCGACCTTGTAAGACGGGACACATCCGTCAACAATTTCACTTGCGATGATATCTGCGTCATTTCTGCACCGGCGTATGGCGGGCGGGTTCCGGAGGTATTTGCTGAGCGGCTGTCCGCCCTCAGAGGCAACGGAGCACGGGCTGTTCTCGCGGCGGTTTTCGGCAATCGTGCCATAGACGATACGCTCGCCGAGCTGTATGATATTGCCGAAAAGTGCGGCTTGAAAACCATTGCAGCAGTCGAAGCTGTGGCCGAGCATTCTCTTGTCCGCATATACGGCAAGGGGCGTCCCGACAAGGCCGACCGTGAAGATCTTGCACGTTTCGGGCAGCAGATCAGCGATAAGCTTGAGCACAGGCTTATTACTGCACCGGTCATCCCCGGCACAAGGCCTTACAAAACCTACACCCCATCCCCTATGGAACTGGTGCTTGACCGCACCTGCACAGGCTGCAGAAAGTGTGCGCTGGAATGTCCTGTCGAAGCGATTTCCCTGACCGACGTACGCAGTTATGACCACGAGAAGTGTTTCTGCTGTCTGCGCTGTGTTGCCGTCTGTCCGGTAGGTGCAAGACACCATTCACCGGAGGCAATCAGCGCACTTGAAAAACGTCTGAGCGAACGCTGTTCGGGCAGAAAGGAAAACCGGCTGTATATTTAGCAGTATTCTGTTAAAGCTCAAATCAGGCCGAATATTTATGTAAGGCCGTAAAGGCTTGCTTGCAGCACTCAACTATCATATACGGCAGCCGCAGGAAGTATTTTGCGGCTGCTGTATTATTATAGACACAACCGCAATGATGTAATTTTTAATATATTTTTTCTTAAACGTTGATTTATTTTAACAAGTGTGCTAACATTGTTGCTGTAAGCAATTCTTACAAACTATAAGGAAGTGAAAATCAGATGGCTGAAATTATAACCCTTAAGCAGTACGGGCTGGGTAAGCTCAGAGACATCAATCCCCGTCTTATGTCGTACAACGTTGAGATGACCGAGGTTACCGGTGGTACCTTCTGGAA
>JAZUOR010000131.1:0-4124 GCA_045604745.1 Acutalibacteraceae bacterium
CTTCCTAAGCCCGCTTGGCCTCCGACTTTCCGCCGGTGGAGATCGGCGCGATGCTGGCGCGTCGCAAGGCGCGGGCTCTGCATCCCGAACTGAGCGACGAGGATATCGGCGTTTTCTTTATCTCGCCATGTCCGGCAAAGGTCAGCTATGTGCTCAATTCCGCATCGGGGCGCAAAAGCAATGTGGACGAGGTCATCGCAATCAGCGATGTCTACTTCATGCTGCTCAACGTCATGAAGCGTGAAAACACCCCCGAACCCCTTTCGAACGCCGGCAAGATCGGTGTTGCGTGGGCATCGACGGGCGGTGAGGCCTCAGCTATATTCAATGAAAAGTATCTTGCGGCTGACGGGATTGATAACGTCAACCGCGTGCTGGATATGATCGAGACCGGAAATATGCCCCAGCTTGAGTTCATTGAGCTCAACGCCTGTCCGGCAGGCTGTGTCGGCGGCGTCATGGCGGTGGAGAATCCCTACATCGCTCAGGCGCGTCTGCTTACCCTGCGCCGGTATATGCCGGTTTCACAGAACAGTATCGTGGATGATCATTATATCCCTGAAAACTACATTATGGGCTCTATGCCCACTTACGAACCTATAAGCCGTCTGAGTGCAAACATCGGTGAGTCCATCCGGCTCATGTCCGATATCCAGCGGATGCGCGAGCAGCTTCCGGGCATCGACTGCGGAGCCTGCGGAGCGCCCACCTGCCGTGCCTTTGCCGAGGATATCGTGCGCGGCAGCGGACAGACGCTGGCTGACTGCGTAATCAGACAGCACAGACTGAGCGAAAAAGCCGAATCCGCGCAGGTTGCCGCGGATGGCGGAAAGGATGTCGAATAGCAATGACTGTAGGCAGCTTTGCAGAAAAATACGGTCTTGAAATGGTCGTGGCTGCTGAACCGGAAAGAGAAATCACCGGTGGATATGTTGGTGATCTTCTCAGCTGGGTCATGGGACGTGCCACTGCCGGAGATGCCTGGATGACCATTATGTCCAACATCAACATTGCTGCTGTTGCGGCGCTGACCGATGTGGCGTGTGTCATTCTCGCCGAAGGTGTGGAAGCCGACGAAAAGGTGCTTTCCGTTTGCAGGGACAAGGGGATAAATCTTCTCTCGTCCGAAAAGACGTCCTTTGAGCTTTCCGGCATGCTGGCCGACGAGCTGAAATGAACCGGTATTATTACGACCTGCACATGCACTCCTGCCTGTCGCCCTGCGGCGACGATGATATGACGCCTAACAACATCGCCGGTATGGCAACGCTGTGTGAGCTTAATATCGTGGCTCTTACCGACCACAACACCTGCAGGAACTGTCCAGCATTTTTCAAGGCGGCAAGAAAGAACGGCATCATTCCCATAGCGGGCATGGAGCTGACTACCGCCGAGGAAATTCACGTTGTGTGCCTGTTTGAGGAGCTGGAGGCAGCCATGGAGTTCGACCGCGAGGTGGAGAACCACATGGTAAAGGTGCAGAATCGACCGGACATTTTCGGCAAGCAGAACATCCTCGACGAAAACGACGAGGAGATCGGCATTATCGAGCATCTGCTCATCAATGCCACGGACATCACCATTGATGATGCTCCGGAACTGGTCAGACGCTTCGGAGGTATCTGCTGGCCGGCTCATATAGACCGCCCATACAACGGAATCATCTCCATGCTGGGCGTTATGCCCGACACGCCGCATTTCGGCGTGGTGGAGCTGCACGATCTGGACAAGATGCCTGAGCTCACTGCTCAGCATCCGAATCTTGCCGGAAGAATGACGGTCACCGGCTCGGATGCCCATTATCTGCAGGACATCCGTGACAAAGAAGCTTACTTTGAGCTGGAGGACGAGCCTTTTTCAAGCAGTCTTGTGAGGCACAATCTTTTTCTTAAGTTCAAAGAGGCCATCGGAGAATAAGCATGAAAGAACTTTCGCTCAATATTCTCGACATAGTCGAAAATTCGGTCAAGGCCGGTGCCGCCAACATAGGCATCGAGCTGGATGAGTCGGAAAAAGGAAAGCTGGTGCTGACCATTACCGACAACGGCTGCGGAATGGAGGAGCACATCCTCAGAGGTGTGACCGATCCGTTCTACACTACCCGCACCACCAGACCGGTCGGCATGGGCATTCCACTGCTCAAGCTGGCAGCCGAACAGACCGGAGGAACCATGACCATTGATTCGGTCAGTAATAAGGTGTCTCCGGACAAGCACGGCACTGTGGTCAGGGCGGTTTTCCATACCGATCATATCGACTGTGTTCCGTTGGGAGATATAACATCCACTCTGGTCACGCTGATACAGGGTGCACCGGATAGAGATTTCCACTATATCCACCGCATCGGTGAAAGCTCTGTGGAGCTGGACACCGCCCAGATGCGTGCGATACTGGAGGATGTTCCTCTCAACAGTTTTGAGGTACTGCAATGGATTGAGGCAACTGTCAACGAACAGTACGACGAGATCCATAACCAATAAACCAAAATCCACTCAAGAAAGGATAGACAGGAAATGAAATCATTAGCAGAGCTTGCTGCCATCAAGGCAAAGATGAAGGACAAGGTCGCTCTCCGCGATGACTCCGGCGATATCAGAGTCGTTGTCGGTATGGCCACCTGCGGCATCGCCGCTGGTGCACGTCCTGTTCTGGCTGCCTTCATCGAGGGCGTCAATGAGGCCGACCTCAGCGGTCAGGTATCCGTTACCCAGACCGGCTGCATCGGTGTCTGCCAGTTTGAGCCGGTCGTTGAGATCTACGAATCCGGCAAGGAAAAGGTCACCTATGTCAAGATGACTGCCGAACGCGCCAAGGAAGTTGTTGAAAAGCATCTCAAGGGCGGTCAGGTCATCACCGAATACACCATTAACGCCCAGCAGTAAGGGCTTGATTAGGAGGTAAATCAATATGATTCGTGCTCAAGTGCTCATCTGCGGAGGCACCGGCTGTACCTCTTCCGGCAGCTTAGACATTCAGAATGCCTTTGCTGAGGAACTGGAAAAGCATGGTCTTGCAGAAGAGGTAAAGATCATTCAGACCGGCTGCTTCGGTCTGTGCGCTCTCGGTCCCGTTGTTGTTGTCCATCCCGACGGCGTCTTCTATCGTGAAGTCACCGCTACCGACGTTTCTGAGATCGTTGCCGAGCATCTGCTCAAGGGCCGTATCGTCCAGAGACTGGTTTACGATGATGTTCCTGAAGAGGTCAAGGAGAAGGCTGCTGCCAGCGGCAGAAGCGCTTCCCTCAACGACACTGCTTTCTACAAGTCCCAGTGCCGTGTTGCCCTGCGTAACTGCGGCGTTATCAACCCTGAGGACATCGAAGAGTACATCGCCATGGACGGCTATGCCGCTCTGGGTAAGGTTCTGACCGAGATGACTCCCGATGAGGTCATCCAGATCGTTCTGGATTCCGGTCTGCGCGGCCGCGGCGGCGCCGGCTTTCCCCCCGGCAAGAAGTGGCAGCTTGCCAGACACCTCGTTCCCGATGCAGACCAGAAGTATGTCTGCTGCAACGCCGACGAAGGTGACCCCGGCGCATTCATGGACCGTTCCGTTCTGGAAGGTGACCCGCACGTAGTTCTGGAAGCCATGACCATCGCAGGTTATGCCATCGGTGCACACCAGGGCTACATCTACGTACGTGCTGAATACCCTATCGCCATCCGCCGTCTGCAGATTGCCATCGAGCAGTCCCGTGAAATGGGTCTTTTAGGCAAGGATATCTTCGGTTCCGGCTTTGATTTTGACATCGAGCTGAGACTGGGTTCCGGTGCCTTTGTATGCGGCGAAGAAACTGCACTGATGACTTCCATCGAAGGTCACAGAGGGGAACCTAGACCTCGTCCGCCATTCCCGGCAGTAAAGGGTCTGTTTGCAGTTCCTACTATCTTAAACAACGTAGAAACTTACGCCAACATTCCGCAGATTATCCTGAAGGGTGCAGACTGGTTCGCATCCATGGGTTCCGAAAAATCCAAGGGTACCAAGGTATTCTGTCTGGTTGGCAAAATCAATAACACCGGCCTGGTGGAAATCCCAATGGGTACTCCGCTGCGTACGGTTATCGAAGAAATCGGCGGCGGCGTTCCAAACGGAAAGAAGTTTAAGGCTGCACAGACCGGCGG
>JAZUOR010000132.1:0-9526 GCA_045604745.1 Acutalibacteraceae bacterium
ACGGCAAGGTTACGATTGACGACAACACCATTGACTCCGCAAGCTCTCTTGCGCTCCCGATTACTACCGGCACCGAGTGCAACGTGTTTATGGAGACTGCAAACGATGTCCCTGAGTTTGGGTCTCTGACCGGCACATCAAGAATAGGCCTGTATCCTATGGAGAATGCCACCACCGTTACCTGCGGTGTTAACTTCCCGTCGAATTCCGGCAGCTCGGCTCTGTTCTATGACCATGATGCTGATTATCTTCTTTCGGTTACCTCCAAGAACGAAAGCGCCGGCAAGTTCACCATCAACGCCGACCGTACGGCTACGCCCGTGCTCGACACATATTCAAACGGTACTGTTGCGGTCGATCTGGGCAACGATTTCTATGCCGGAGGCACAGCATACTGCGGCTTCCCCATGCATATAGTTGCTGTTCCGGAAAGCGATTCTGTTCTTGTGAATGGCAGCCTCAAGGTTGTTGATACTGTTCCGAACGACCTTGTCACCGGAACTGCTTCCGACGGTATGTGGTATACCTTTGCCGCAGATGCCGGCAAGGTCACCGTTCAGGCAGCGTTCTCTGACACTGTGGCTCCTGTTGCCAGCGTCAACGGAACCAACTACACCTCTCTGTCTGAAGCTATCGCTGCCTGCGAAGGCAAGCGTGAGGCAACCGTTACGCTGCTAAAGAATGTCGATGTTCTGGAGTCCATGAATGTTGACGGAGGAGATCACATCATTCTGAAGTCAAATGAAGGCTCCACTTATTCCGTCAAACGTCCCCAGACTGCTCCCAATACCGCGTTTTACATTGGTGAAGGTGCAGTGCTTACGCTCGACAACGTCAAGCTTGACGGTGGAATCAATTATGTTTCAACCGACTCACTTGTGTCGGTTGAAGGCGGTGAGCTTGAACTGCGCAGCGGTGCATCGATAATCAATGCACACAGCACAGGCTACGGCGGAGCAGTCACACTTTACGATGGTACTCTTGACATCGGAGCCGGCTGCGGCCTCGCCAACAACAGTGCCGAATGCGGCGGTGCGGTATACATGCTTGCAGACAGCCTCATTACAGGTGACGGCGTTGAAAATACCGCTGAAATCTACAGCAATAAGTACGGCAGCATGGGCGGCGGCGTCTATATGGAAAGCGGAACCATTTCCGGCTGTACTATAGCGTCCAACGTGCCCAAGACCGATGCCGGTGCCACCAAAGGCGGCGGCGTCTACGTTGAATCCGGCAGCATTGTCAACAGCACTGTGCAGTCAGCCAACAAGGCAGATACCGGTGCAGGCATATACGCTGTTAACACATATCTTGAGGATACTTCCGTCAAGAACAATACCGCTCAGACTGTTGCCGGCGGTATCTACTATGAAGAATCCCTTGCCCTTGCCGGTAAGGCATACATTTCCGGCAACAAGGCCGGTACTGCAGACAGCAATGTGTACTATGCTGATGTTCCTGTCAGAATCAACGGAGAGCTTTCCTCCGGTTCCGAAATCGGCATGTATATTTCCGGAGATACAATGACCGGCAAAAAGCTTGCCCTCTGCGACTCCGGGTCGGATGCCATCAGCAATTCGGTTTATGTATCTGTTGATAACAGCAGTTCTGTACTGCCTGTTTCGTCGGAGAATCAGGTTGTGACCGAGGCTGCATCCGAATGCGTGACGGTGAATATTGCAGCGGTACAGGGAAGCGGCAGCTTTGAAAGCAATCCTGCTGTGAACAGCTCTGTAAGTCTTGGTTCCGAGTCCGGAGGATTCGTGATCGAGGTTATTCATCATCCGGCTCTGACTCCTGTTCTGAGCGTTACCGATGCTGCCGGAGTTGAAAGTACGGACATATCGGCAAACCTGCAGGGAATGAACTCTTCTCAGGACAGCTGCACCTCGTACTTCTATATTTCCTGCAATGAAAACGCAGATGGCGGTGCATCCTACACCGTCAGCATAGATGTTCAGAACACTTATAAAGAAAACACCCTTTACGGCCATGATCGTCTTACCGATTGTGACATCGCAAGTGCTGATAATTACAGCTATTCCACATCAGGTATGGATGAGTTCTCTTATTCCGCGGCACAGATGAATTCCTACGCAGATCAGTTGAATGTCAACTTCGTGAAGTGGAACGCTTCGGATGCAATTGCCAAGCAGATAGACGCTGCCAAGGAAAGTGAGTTTGATTCCTTTGACGGTTATGTGGTTCTTGCTCCCTCAGCCAGAGACGCAGCGGAAGACACTCCGCTGCTCGGACCTTCAGTTTCTTCTGTAAACATCGGCGTTGATGTTTCCCGCTACGCAAGTGACGGCGATACCATCGATATGGTCACCTATGGCGGTGTTGAAAAATACCTTGCCGGCGGTGCTTATGCCGGTGGAGCCACTCTGCACAAGGGTCTTCTCGTCAAGGATGGAAAGGTCGTCATGGAGGTCAATCTTGACACAGGTAAGACCGATGATACCATCTATGTTGCCCTTGTTAAGCATAAGACCGATGTTGCTTCTATCGGAAGCGTAAAGTACAGTTCCCTTGCGGAAGCCTTTGAGGCTGCCGACAGCGGCGACACCATCAAGCTCCTTACTGATGTTGAGCAGTATTCGGCCCTTGTGGTGGAAAACGGTGAAAAGATAACTGTTTCTGCAGACACTCCGGTTACCATCACCCGCGGCGATCATTACGATGGCGCGCTGTTCTTTGTTGACAGCAACGCCGAGCTTGATCTGGTCAATATCACACTTGACGGCAGCGCGGACATCGCCTCAGTTACCCCCTTCAACAACAGCGGCGTTGATGCCGCAGCAGCTGTCATAGCCAACCACGGCAAGCTGTCCATCAGCGGTGACAGTGCCATTATCAACGGCAGTCACTCCGACAGCGGCGATTACAACAATGTAGATGCCGGCGCGCTCTTCAATATGGGTCAGGCCAATCTCAAGGGCACACTCATCGAAGACTGCTATGCCAATCGCGGCGGCGCAATTTATAACGAAGGCGAGCTCAGTCTTGAAAATTGCAATATCACCGGAAACAGTGCAAAAACCAGCGGCGGTGCAATATACTCCACCGGTGAAGTGCTGCTTGCCGATACTGCAGTTACCGGAAACACCTGTGCGGGTACCGGCGCCGGCGGTATTTATTCCAGCGACAGCCTTGAGCTTGCCGGTGATGTCTGTGTTGCTTCGAACACCTCATCCGGCAAAAACAGCAACGTTTATAACGACAGCACTGACCCGATAGTAATCAGCAAGGCACTCAGCGACAGTGCAATGGTCGGCATTTCCAATCCCAGCTCCTCCAACGCAGTCATCGCTGTTGGTGATGGCAGCAAGGTCAAGGATGCTTCGGGCTATGCAGGAAACTTCTTCCCTGACACCGTAAGCAAGGCGATCACCGGTAAAGACAAGAAGGTGGTCTTTGGCAGCAGCAACAAGGATTATGCAGCCATCTCCATTGAATCCGGCGAGAACGGTACTGTCTCTCCCTCCGGAAATGTAAGAGTGGTCGAGGGCGGCGACCTTGTTCTGACGGTCACTCCCGACGCCGGATACGAAGTAGCTGATCTGCTTGTAGGCGGCAAGAGTGTTCTCTCCGCAGCAAAGAAGGACAGCGACACCGGCATCGTTACCTACGAGCTTAAGGATGTTGATAACGATACCACCGTAAGCGCTTCTTATAAGCTGGTTGCAGGTTCGGTCATCGTACCCAGTGCCACCACCGGCGGAAAGATCAGCCCGTCTACTGCTGTTCGCGTCAACAGCGAGGATGTCACGGAGTTCACCATTACTCCTGATGTCGGAACCTCCTATGACGATTACTATCTTGCTACTCTTAAGCTGGATGGCAAGGATGTCCTTGATCAGGCGGTCAAGAATGCCGACGGTTCCTACAAGTACACCGTTTCCGGCGTAACTGCCGCCACCACAAAGCTGGATGCTTCCTTCCTGCCTGTCTATGCCACCAGAACCCTTACGGATGCGGCAAGCGGCGTGGAGGTGACCGGTGTTCTCCATTACCAGGCATACCTCAAGGTGGAGAATCTCTATGATAATTACCCCAACCAGTATGCTTTGATGGCCAATGCTCTGACAAACACCAGCACCTATAAGCAGTATATAACTCAGGCCTACGAGATCAGACTCTGCTTTGACAACGAGATCGAAATGGAGAACGTACCCAAGTTCAACAGAAGCTCCGGTCTGACTCTCAAGTTCAATCTGGGAAGCTCCTATAAGGGCAAGACTGTTCGTGTGTTCCATGGCGACGGCAGCAGCACTGTAGACACCACCACAAATGTGTTCAGCTCTGTTCCCGACAGCGGAGTGATCAACGTTTCTGTTGACAGTCTGTCTCCCTTTGCCATTGTTGTTCAGGAGCCGATTCCTTCCGGATCTTCCAATGGAGGAAACGGCACCGGTACAGGCACTGGCACCGGTACAGGTACCGGAACAGGAAACGGCACTACAGTTGACGACGGCAAGGGTCCCAAGAGCGGCGACGATGAGCCGGCTGTGGTACCGCCTGTTGTGACTGTTCTGATTGTTCTTTCTGCTGCAACAGTTGTGTTTATCCTGTGCAGACACTATATGCCCAGATTTGTCAAAGCCTATCGCGGTAGATATATCGCAAAGTAACTGACAGAATAATACAGATATAGCAGGACTATAAACTGCCGCAAATGCGTTGTTCATCTGCGGCAGTTTTGCTTTTAACGATTAATCTTGAAACGGGAGCTGAATGAAATGTCAAAAGAACAGAACCCACGTTTTTCTCCGAATGCGATTGATGATTTGCTTGATAAAATGACTCTTGAGGAGAAGGCATCGCTTGTCAACGGTGCAACATTTTTCGGAACATGCGGCATTGAGCGTCTCGGTATACCTCCTCTTATGCTGCTGGACGGAGGCACAGGAATCAACTTCGAGCAGCTCTTCGGTGATTTCTGCTCAAAGGAAGAGATATCCACAAACAACAGCACCAACGGGATGTCCGGCTCTTCGGGTCTTGCAAGGGTGATTGAGGATTATTATCATCCGGAAAGGCTTGACAGTCAGGAAATGGAACTCCATGCATGGATAAAGGAACGGCTTGACCGGCTTGTGGGCGGAGAGTATTCTCCGGGCTGCTTCCCCTGCGGAATGATGCTGGGGGCTTCCTTTGAACCGGAGATCGTTTACAATGTCGGTGTTTCGCTTGGTAAAGAAGCACGCCTGTTCGGGATAGATATGCTGCTGGGAAGCCCGTATATAAATCTGCACAGAGATCCGCTGAACGGACGCCTCTTTGAAGGTCTTTCAGAAGATCCCCATCTTATTTCGTGTCTTGCGCCTGAAATGGTGAAAGGTGTTCAGAAGTGTGGAGTAGCCGCCAATGTCAAGCACTTTGCTGCTAACAATCAGGAAACCAACCGAGTGGGAATAAACGAAACCATTTCAGAACGTGCACTGCACGAGCTTTACCTGCCCGGTTTTAAGGCATGTGTGCAAAACGGCGGTGTGAAGACGGTCATGAGTGCATACAACGCCATCAACGGTGTGCCCTGCAGCGAGAACAGATGGCTGCTGAACGATATGCTCCGCGATAGCTGGGGCTTTGATGGAGTGGTCGTGTCCGACTGGGGAGCGGTATATCATCCTGTGGAAGCACTGAGTGCCGGAAACGACCTTGCCATGCCCGGTCCGATATCAGGAGAACCGATAGTAGATGCAGTTAAAAATGGAAAGCTGTCTGAAGAGGAACTCAACAAGGCGGTCAAGCGCATGCTGGGTCTGATTTTGTTCTGTACCGGGACAAGAGAAAAAACGCCTGCAAAAGAGTTTGAGCAGTTGCGTGCCGTAACATCTCAGGCAGCTTATGAGGCGGCAAGAGCAGGAACGGTTATGCTGAAAAACCGAGAGCATCTTTACCCGCTCAGCGACAACGGTGCTCCGGTGGTGATCTTTGGCTCAGGTGCGCGGCAGCTGGTACAGTGCGGAACCGGCAGTGCAGGAATCACTACCGACCGGACGTCGAGTCTTGAACAGTCGCTGAAAAGCGTGTTAAGCCGTTCTGAGGTTATAGTGAGCGAAGAGATAATCGTCGACAGGCTGCTGCAGCAGCCCGGCTGCAGAGTAGTTTTTGTCGCTTCCCTTATAGGTATGGAAGGAAATGACCGTCAGGATATGTTCCTTGCTGAAAATGACAGGATGCAGCTGGATAAACTGTGCGTGCTCAAACAGAGCGAGAATTTCACACTGACTCTTGTGCTCAATGTGTGCGGCCCGGTTGATATATCGGACTATGAGGAGTCGCTGGATGCTGTGTTTGTATGCTTTCTTCCCGGAATGGAGGGTGCACGCGCCCTTGGTGACATAATGACCGGCCAAACAGATCCTTCCGGCAGGCTGCCGATATCGTTCCCGAAGCACTATGAAGATGCACCGACTGCACTTGGATTTCCGGGAGACGGAAAGCAGGTCAACTACGGAGAGGGAATATTCGTCGGCTATCGCTACTACGATAAAAAGAAGCTCCGCCCGGCATACCCCTTTGGCTCCGGCCTTAGTTATACCACGTTTGAATATAGTGATCTTACGCTGGAAAGTGATGAATTCACAGATGAGCTGCGTGGTTTTATTGAGGTGGAAAATACCGGAAAACGTGCTGGTACCGAGGTCGTGCAGCTGTATGTTTCCGATCCTGTGTCCACGCTGCCCAAGCCCGTAAAGGAACTGAAATTCTTCCGCAAGATACACTTGCAGCCGGGCGAAAGAAAAAGGGTGGACTTTGTACTTGAAGAAAAGGCTTTTGCCTCCTATGATCCGGATTACGGCATGTGGCTTGCAGAGGAAGGTTATTATGATATAATTGCAGCATCATCCTCGGCAGCCGAGGATGTCAGGCAAACGAGACGGGTGTATCTCAGAAACTGTAATCAATATTCATTTGGCCTTCATACCACGGTGAAAATCATGTATGAAAAAGCAGAATTGAAAGAAGCTCTGCGAAAATTATGGAACAGTCACAGCTGGGACTGGCAGATCATCGAAAGCAACTATCAATATACTCCCAACCGCCGGCTGAGCGATGTGTTTCCGGAACCGCCCACTGAGCGCTGTATAACGGTATTTCTTGAGGATATCGCTTCGGTGCGGCATGAATAATTGCCGTTAACTGCCCAGACAGGGACATTTTGTACATGGATTACAGCCGCCATCCTGTGATAATATATAATCAGTTTCATTTTCAATAAGCGTAAAAAAGGAGGATGCAAATCATGGCGCTTCATGTCATGGACGAGGCAAATCGCTGCCTTGGATGCAAAAATCCACAGTGTCAGAAAGGGTGTCCGATCAACACGCCGATACCTCAGGTAATACAGCTGCTCAAGGAGAACAAGCTTAACGAGGCAGGCTGGATGCTTTTTGAAAATAATCCGCTGACAACCGTGTGCAGCCTTGTCTGCAACCATGAAAAACAGTGCGAGGGACATTGTGTGCTCGGAAAAAAAGGTGCGCCGGTGCACTTTTCCACCATTGAAAGCTATGTGTCCAACGCCTATGCTCCAAAGATGACAAAGGGGCCACATCCGTCAAACGGAATAAAGGTGGCAATAGTGGGTTCCGGTCCCGCAGGCCTAACAATTGCCATTCTCATGGCACGCTATGGCTACCAGGTTACCATTTTTGAAAACAACGACAAAATCGGTGGGGTTCTGCGCTACGGTATACCTGAGTTTCGTCTTCCCAAAGCGGTGCTTGACGATATACAGTATCGCCATCTTGAGATGAAAGGCATCAAGATACGCCCAAACACCCGCATAGGTACAGCAATCAGCATTGATGACCTTTTCCGCGATGGCTACAAGGCGATCTTTATAGGTACAGGTACCTGGAAGCCCAATGCTCTTCACATCAAGGGAGAGACCTTTGGCAATGTGCACTTTGCCATCAACTATCTTGCCAATCCGGACAGCTGTCGTCTTGGCAGCAAAGTAATAGTCATCGGCGCAGGAAACGCGGCCATGGATGTGGCACGGACCGCAGTGCGAAAAGGAGCGCAGGAGGTCACCTGCTTTTCGTTGACATCGAAAGCGGCGGCAAGCGATCACGAATTCAGATACGCCACGCTTGAAGGTGTGCGTTTTGAATACTGCAAAAAGCCGATAGAGATTACAGACGAAGGAGTGATCTTCCGTGATGTTTCCGAGGACGAAAACGGAAATATCACGGATGTTGCGGGAAGCGACAGGCTCTACGAATCGGACAGCGTGATCGTCTCCATCAGTCAGGGACCGCAGAATACTATTGTCACCAACACAACCGGCCTCAACACAGACATGCGCGGTCTGCTTGTTGCGGACGAAAAGGGGCAGACCAGCCGTCCGGGCATCTTTGCATCCGGTGATGTAGTCAGCGGAGCACGTAATGTTGTTGAAGCGGTCAATCACAGCAAAAAGGTGGCAGAAGCAATGCATGAGTATATTCAGAATCTTCCCGATAATGAATAAAATAGATGCCGCCAGTCTGAAAAAGCATCGGACTGGCGGCATTATTTGCGATTGTTATTCAGCGGAAACGGGAAGAGGATCGGTTTGTGAAGCGGTGACTTCGTTTGTTCTGTCCTTGCGGTGTTTTTTCTTGAGCTTATACAGTTCTTCGGCGGCAAGACGTGTTTTGGCAACCACATCTCCACCCTCAGGGAAACAGTAGTATAGTACGTCGCCGTTGCCTATGCAGATGACATCGCCAATCTCATACCAGTAGTAGTCAGAGTAAAGACCGTAGCATGCCTGAGGCTTCTGATGATATTCAAGCTTGCCGTCACATCCTGTGAGAGTGAAGCCCTCTTCATTGTGACAGAGTCTGCCATCACCGACCATGTATATTGCCTTATAATCGACCATCATGCCGATCTTTACAGGAATATCAAGGGAATATTTACCCTCAATAATGTCCTGACGCACCTGCTGACGTTCCCAGCTGTACCAGTCGGGAATGTGTGAAAACTCGGTGTTTCCGTCGGTTGCTTCAAGCTGACCGAGGGTACTGAGCTCATATTCCTTTCCGCAGGCATGGCAGGTAAGCTTTGTGCCCTTGCCCTCCATGTGCCCTTCTGCGCCGCAGGCAGCACATTTGTACAGAATACGGTTCAGGCCGTCAGCGCGGAAATCCTCAGTAATATGGATTCCGTTGTCGCGCTGCCAGGCAAAGTTGTCAAACGAGAATGCCTCGTCAAGAATGTCATCCAGTTCCTGCACGCTCTTTGCTTTGATTTCCTCAGGGGTGAGCAGGCCGTGAACATGTGCACTGACCTTCACCTTGCGCTTCTGCAGGCAGTTGTAAAGCGGATCGCGTGCAAAGGCACCGTAGGTGGTTATGGTCACGACCGGTACATTGAGCCGCTTGGGCAGCAAACCCATGCGCCGGGGCAAAGAAGTGGCGCGTAAGCCCCGCCCGGTGACCATTTATGCCCTTGACTGCCTTTCCTTTGATGGAGTGACCGCCCGGCTGCGTATCCACTGCTCCAAGGGCACATATATCCGCAC
>JAZUOR010000133.1:0-4227 GCA_045604745.1 Acutalibacteraceae bacterium
TTGTTGTCTTCCTAAGACCGCTTGGCCTCCGACTTGTAGGCAACATTACAGACTACGATAAGTTAACTATCGACGTTGTGACAAACGGAACAATTTCGGCAAGAGAAGCGATTTCACTTGGTGCCAAGATACTCAACGACCATCTCAACCTCTTTGTTAACCTCTCTGATGAGGCTAAGAAGACGGAGATCATGGTTGAGCGTGAAGAAACCTTGAAGGAACAGATCCTTGAGATGACCATTGAGGATCTTGACCTGTCCGTTAGAAGCTTTAACTGCCTCAAACGTGCAGGCATTGATACCGTTCAGAACCTCATCAGCAAGACTGAAGAGGACATGATGAAGGTTCGTAACCTGGGCAGAAAGTCTCTGGAGGAGGTTGTGGCCAAGCTGGCAACGCTGGGCTACGCTCTCCGCAAGGAAGACGACTGATTCTAACTACACACATTTCTAATAATCCTTACAAAGAAAAGGAGTGACAACGATGCCCGGATCCAGAAAGCTTGGTAGAGCTACTGATTGCAGAGTAGCAATGCTGAGGGGTATGGTTACCTTCCTGCTTGAGAACGGCAAGATCGAGACTACCGTTGCCAGAGCCAAGGAAGTCCGCGCTCTCACCGAGAAGATGATTACCCTGGCCAAGGAGAACACCCTGGCTAACAAGCGCAATGCGCTGGCTTTCATCACCAAGGAGGATGTCGTTAAGAAGCTGTTCGACGAGATCGCTCCCAAGTATGCCGACCGCAACGGCGGCTACACCCGCATCATCAAGACCGGCGCCCGCCGCGGCGACGCTGCCGAGATGTGCTTCATCGAGCTGATCGAGGACTGATTCCTCCGCTCGGAACAATAGCAATCGACCCCGCTGTTTACCTTGCACAGCAAGGAAGACAGCGGGGCTTTTCCTTGCGTAATCATATTATGAATATAATTCATTTTCCGGTGTATAATTATCAAAATCCGATGAAAACGTCGTATCATTCAATATTGATCGCTGCGGACAATATATTGTGGATTTGCTGCAACAAACCACAAAATGTATTACAATCATGCACTTCGGGTGTTTGTACGAAACATGAGCGAAAAACGGCGTAACAAGTAAAATATACACACCATTCATACTGCTGAAATGCACAAATATGAATTGCAAAATCTTATTACTTTGTAAGAAAACCGCCAAATGGTACTTGAAAAACTGTAATCAATCTGCTATTATAAATCATAGATAAAATAACATGGGAAAGCTATGTTTGATTCTGAACAAATAATACAAATCCATTAACGAAAAACGGAGTTGAGACAATGCCCGAAAAGAAAGACAATCTGGCGCTGTATCTGTTCAATCAGGGAAAAAACTTCCGCGCCTACCAGTACCTTGGAGCACACCGCTGCGAGGACGGACGTGTAGTGTTCCGTACATGGGCGCCCAATGCTGCAGCAGTGTCGCTGGTCGGTGATTTCAACGGCTGGGGCGCAGCCTCCCATCCGATGCACCGTGTGGACGACAGCGGCATCTGGGAGGGTTATGCCAGTAATATAAACGAGTACGACATATATAAATATCATATAACGGCAGCCGACGGCACCTACCGCCTCAAGAGCGACCCCTATGGCTACCATTTTGAAACCCGTCCTGCCAATGCCTCCCGCTTCTACGACATCGAGGGCTACCAGTGGAAGGACGACGCATGGCTCAGCCGCAAGGATGCCGACAAGCATCTGACCCGTCCCATGAACATTTACGAGCTGCACTTTGCTTCGTGGAGAACATATCCCGACGGCAATCCCTACAGCTACAGCAAGATGGCTGATGAGCTCATTCCCTATGTGAAGGAAATGGGTTACACCCACATCGAGCTGCTGCCCATGACCGAGTATCCCTACGACGGCTCCTGGGGCTATCAGGTCACAGGTTATTTTGCACCCACCTCCCGCTACGGTACTCCCAAGGACTTCATGGAGTTCATTGACCGGTTCCATCAGAACGGCATCGGCGTCATTATGGACTGGGTGCCGGCACACTTCCCGAAGGATGCCCACGGTCTTTACATGTACGACGGCGGTCCCTGCTATGAGTACGCCGACAGCCGCAAGGGTGAGCATAAGGAATGGGGAACCAACGTCTTTGACTTCGGACGTCCGGAGGTGCGCTGCTTCCTGATCTCCAGCGCCATTTTCTGGCTGGATAAATTCCATGTGGACGGTCTGCGCGTTGACGCAGTCGCTTCCATGCTCTATCTTGACTATAACCGCCGCGACGGCGAATGGATCGCCAACATGTACGGCGGCAATGAAAATCTCGAAGCCATTGAATTCCTGCGCGAATGCAACACCGCTGTGTTCAGGGATTTCCCCAACGCTCTGATGATCGCCGAGGAATCCACCGCGTGGCCCATGGTTTCCAAGCCCGTACACGACGGCGGTCTTGGCTTCAACTACAAGTGGAACATGGGCTGGATGAACGACATGCTCCGCTATATGTCCCTTGATCCCGTTATGCGCAAGGGCAGCCACGATGCCATCACCTTCTCCTTCTTCTATGCTTTCTCGGAGAACTTCGTGCTGGCCGTTTCCCACGATGAGGTAGTGCACGGCAAGTGCTCGCTCATCGAAAAAATGCCCGGAACATACGAAGAAAAATTCGCCGGTCTGCGCACCTTCTTTGCCTACTCCATGGCCCATCCCGGCAAAAAGCTCCAGTTCATGGGTCAGGAATTTGCCCAGTTCAAGGAGTGGAACTATCAGGAGGGTCTTGACTGGGTGCTGATGGAATTCCCTGCACACCGTCAGATGCACGAATTCAACAAGGCACTCAACCATTTCTATCTTGATAACCGTCCCTTCTGGGAGAATGATATATCATGGGAGGGCTTTGAGTGGATCTCTCCCGACGACTACACCCAGAGCGTGATCGCTTTCCGCCGCAAGGATACCGCCGGTAAGGAGATCATCGCCGTGTGCAACTTCACACCGGTGTTCCGCGAGAACTACCGTGTGGGCATGCCCTATGCAGGAACCTACGAGGAGGTCTTCTCCACCGATGAGGCACGCTTTGGCGGCAGCGGCATGACCAACGGCGTGTTCACCACCGATGATGACCAGCCCATGCATGGCCTTGAACAGTCGGCATCGCTCAATCTGCCGCCGCTGTCGGTCATCTATATCAGGCTCAAGAAGAAAAAGCCCGGAAGAAAGACCAAGGCCGGTGCCGACACTGCCGAAAAGAATGACGCAGAGTCTGAACCTGCGCCCAAAAAGAAACCGGGCAGGAAACCCAAGGCTGAGACTGCTCCCAAGGCCGAGGCCGTAAAAGCCGAAGCCGCGCAGGAAGCTCCCAAAAAGAAGCCGGGCAGAAAGCCCAAGACTGAGACTGCTCCCAAGGCCGAGGCCGTAAAAGCCGAAACTGCGGAGGAGGCTCCCAAAAAGAAGCCGGGCAGAAAGCCCAAGGCTGAGACTGCTCCCAAGGCCGAGGCCGTAAAAGCCGAAGCTGCGCAGGAAGCTCCCAAAAAGAAGCCGGGCAGAAAACCCAAGGCTGAGACTGCTCCCAAGGCCGAGGCCGTAAAAGCCGAAGCTGCCCAGGAGGCTCCCAAAAAGAAGCCGGGAAGAAAACCCAAGGCCAAGCCTGCCGAATAACAGAAAAGCTACACCATAGCCGCGGCCGCGTACATCTGTGACCGCATCACCGAAAGGAGAAATCAGATGATCTGTCCGTGCTGTGACACGATAAACAATGACGAAGCAAAGGTGTGCCGCAACTGCGGCATACGGCTGACCGGACGCAGAGCCCGTCCGGAGGATGAAGAGCGCGAAAAGAAGTATCTGATGACCGGCATTGCCACAGTGGTGGCAGCCATCGCGTTTCTTGTTCTTGTGTTCACCCTTTCCTCCTGCATATGCAGCGGCTGCAACGCCGGTGAAAACGCAGGAGAGAACGTAATAACCGACGAGGTGGGCGGCGAGTATTTCGACGACACCGTAAGCGCTGCCGATGTGCTCAGCGGCTCCGACGTGAGCGGTGCCGACGTCAGCCCCGCAGACGTGCCTGCCGAACAGCCCGCCGAATAACCCGGCAACCACGCACTCAACCGCGCATGGGCGCGAGAATAACCGGCGCGCGGTGCAGGCAGCAGATGCCGGCCGTGCAGCCTAAATAACATGGAGGGAAAGACAGCATGTTTCCTAAAAAAGAATGTATAGCGATGCTGCTGGCCGGCGGTCAGGGCAGCCG
>JAZUOR010000134.1:0-4952 GCA_045604745.1 Acutalibacteraceae bacterium
ACTGGTGGTCACAATCTACCTCAACCGGTTTCAGTCCATGCTGCGTAAAACTCTGCATATCAGGTGATAACAGACCGGCAAAGCAGCGCACGCTGCTGCGCCGCCTGCGGCAGGGACGCTCCGCTGAAACATAATGTGCCCGCAAAAACAAGAAGCTGCGTCAGATTCCGTTGGCGCAGCTTTTTCTTTTTCATGAACAGTATGCAAATGCACACAAGCTTTTTGAGCGAGGAAGCAATATGAAGATAATTGAAACCCAAAGGCTGATATTGCGACCGTTGACCGTGGAGGATGCGCAGGATGTGTTTGAATGGACTTCAGATCCTGTCGTCAACCGATACATGCCCTATCCTCTGCATGAGAATGTATACCGGACAGAAGAATGGATAAGCTCTCTGGGAGATAAAAACGAATTCTGCTTTTGTCTTAAAACCACCGGAAAGGTTATAGGCGCAGGCTCAATAGCCTATCGCGCAGAATATGATTCCTACGAACTGGGATATAACCTGAACAGGAGTTACTGGGGAATGGGATACGCGACAGAGGCTTCCGGAGCAATGATAAAGTGGGCTTACGAGAATTTGGGTGCCCGCGATTTCTTTGCCCGTCATGCAACTGCAAATAAGGCTTCCGGTAAGGTGATACTGAAATGCGGATTTCAATTTGATCATTATGATCAGTATTCCCGTTATGACGGAAGCGAGACATTTGATGCTGCCTTTTATGTAATGCACCTGGACTGACAGATACAAATCTGACGCAACAAATCAAAGCGTCACTTTTCATAAATGAAAGCGGCCGCACAGCGCTGGACACCGTACAACCGATGAAGTCATGCGTTTTTTGCTTTTCTTCGCTTTTTAGCTATTGCAAACGGCGCTGGAATATTCTATTATTAAATGTAATGCGGACTGCAGTGTGCATGCGTCCGATGCGGCCTTCGGCCCGGAATCAGTATAACATGAAGGGGATACCTGACAGATGAAGATAATAGTCATAGGAGCAGGTCCCGCCGGAATGATGGCGGCCATCAGCGCCGCAAAGGCAGGTGCTGATGTGACTCTGCTGGAAAAGAACAAACGGCAGGGACGCAAGCTGATGATAACCGGAAAGGGCCGCTGCAACATTACCAACAACTGCGACACAGCCAAGCTGATAGAAAACACTGCGGTCAATCCGCGTTTTCTCTACAGTGCCTTTTCACAGTTCGGTTCGCAGGACACGATAAGCTTTTTTGAAAATGCCGGAGTGCCGCTGAAAACCGAGCGTGGAGGCCGTGTTTTTCCCGTGTCGGACAAGTCGGTTGACATCAATGATGCCATGGTGGGCTGCTGCAGAAAGTCCGGTGTACGCTATGTGGGTGAGTGTCCGGCTGAAAGCCTTGTCATAGAAGACGAGCGAATAACCGGAGTGAATGCAGGAGGAAAGCTGTGGGAATGTGATGCCTGCATCATTTCAACCGGCGGCTGCTCCTATCCGCTTACCGGCTCCACCGGTGATGGCTATGAGCTTGCCGGACAGGCGGGGCACACTGTGATCGAGCCCAAGCCTTCGCTCGTGCCTCTGGTAACCGCCGAAAAAGATTGCGCGCGGATGCAGGGGCTTGCGCTCAAAAACATCGCCATAACCGTGACCAATGCCAAAGGAAAAAAGGTATATACCGATTTCGGAGAGCTGCTGTTTACCCACTTCGGTCTTTCCGGACCGGTCATCCTCAGCGCAAGCTCTCACATGAAATGTGCCGAGGGACATAAGGTCACCATCGACCTAAAGCCGGCACTGACTCCTGAACAGCTGGATGCCCGCATCCTGCGGGACTTTTCGGCAAATCTCAACCGTGACCTGAGCAATGCCATGGGTGGTCTGCTGCCCTCAAGCATGGTGCCGGTGTTTATTGAGCGCGTCGGTATACCCGGAGACACAAAGGTCAATTCCGTGTCCCGCGAGCAGCGAGCCGGAATCATCGCCTTGCTCAAAGCTTATACGCTTACCATCACCGCTTTTCGACCTGTTGAAGAGGCTATAGTTACCTCAGGCGGTGTAAAGGTGTCGGAGATCGACCCTGGAACCATGGCATCAAAAAAGATCGCAGGTCTTTACTTTGCCGGAGAGCTCATCGACGTTGATGCTCACACCGGTGGCTTCAATCTTCAGATAGCTCTGTCTACCGGCTTCTGCGCAGGCAGATCGGCAGCCGGAAATTAATATACGCGAAATACTATCGCGGTAAAATTTCTTAATCACTTCGCCGACAGGCGGAAAGGTAGGATATGTTTGAATAAAAACGATAATATGTCGACCAAAAACAAGGTTCTCTTCATTGCCTCCACGGTCGGATCGGTCATTGCGCTGGTGCTGCTTGGACTTCAGGCACTCAATTACTGGCCTGCCGCGCACCATCTTTATCTTCCGGTCGCCGGTCTTGTAATGCTGGCTCAGGCTGAGCTCAACAAGGATAACAATTCTTCGCTCAGCCGTATATGTATGATAGGTGCTTTGATTATTTTCGGAATATTGCTGCTTAATCTCGTTCTGTAATTTTCTGGAGGAATGCTTGTATGTCGATAAATATAGCAATTGACGGTCCCGCAGGTGCGGGCAAAAGTACCCTTGCACGTGCGGTTGCAAAGCGGCTGGGGTATATATATGTTGACACCGGAGCGCTCTACAGAGCAGCCGCGCTGTACGTTCTTGAACGCGGCATAGACATCTATGACGCGGTTGCGATAGGAGCTTCGGTACCCATGATGGATATTGAGATAAAATACGTCAACGGGGAACAGAAGGTATATCTCTGCGGAGAGAACGTCAGCGGAGTCATACGTTCTCCGGAGGTTTCCAAGGCAGCCTCTGCCGTTTCTGCTGTGGTTGCGGTGCGTTCATACCTCTTCGATCTTCAGCAGAATCTTGCGGAAACCGAGAACGTGGTCATGGACGGACGTGACATCGGTACCGTTGTGCTGCCCAATGCTCAGGTCAAAATATTCCTTACTGCATCGCCGGAGGAGAGAGCCCAGCGCCGCTATAAGGAACTGAGAGACAAGGGCGTTGATATAGACTACAAGGTAGTGCTCAGGGACGTAAACGAGCGCGACTATAACGATTCCCACCGTGAAGTGGCACCGCTAAGACCGGCAGATGATTCAGTTATTGTCGATACTACCGGGCTTACGCTCGCCCAGTCGGAGGAGCTTCTGTACAACACAATTGTGGAAAAGCTTGAGAAATGATCATTCGGAAAGGATTCAATTGCCGATGAGCAGTGAAAACACCAACAAAAAGGACCGCAGATCGTTCTTTTACATGCTGACCTCGCCCATTGCAGGACTGCTGGTCAGATTTCCCTACGGACTGAAAATAATCAAGGGAAAAAACAATATCCCGCGGGAGGGTGCCGCCATTGCTGCGGGCAACCACATCCATTTTGCGGACCCGATCTTTCTTTATTTTGCCCAGAAACGCCAGCTGCGGTTCATGGCAAAGGCCGAGCTGTTCAAGAATCCGGTGCTTGGCTGGATATGCAGAAGCTACGGAGCCTTTCCTGTGGAACGCGGCACGGGTGACACCGAGTCGATCAACACGGCGTATAAGGTACTGGAGGAGGGCAGGGTGCTTGGCATTTTCCCGGAAGGTACCCGTTCGAAGGATGGACGCATAGGCCGCGGCAAGACCGGCACCATCCACATTGCACACCAGAGCGGTGCACCCATATACCCCTTTGCTGTGTTTGCCCAGAAGAGTGCTCTTAAATTCGGCAGCCGCTACACCATAGCCTATGGCGAACCGGTCACGGCGGCGGAGCTGGGCGTTGTGGAAGGCACTCCCAGAGAGTACCGGAATGCCATTCGCAGGCTCATGAGCATTATATGTGAGCTGCAGGATGACTGCCGCGAGTTCAGAGGACTTCCCAGAATTTACGGACAGGATGCCGAGGCAGATGATTCTGCGGACAGTCAGGCTGCCTCAGCGCCGATTGCAGCCAACGAGGTGTCGGAAATATGAGCATTTTCCTTGCAAAGACCGCAGGCTTCTGCTTCGGAGTGGACCGGGCGGTAAAAACCGTCGAAGAGCTGGTCAATCAGGGGAAAAAGGTATATACCCTCGGACCGATAATCCACAATCCTCAGGTCATAGCCGATTTTGAAAGCCGTGGAGTCAGGATCGTCAAAGCTCCTGCAGAGGTGGAGCGCGATGGCGTTCTGGTCATTCGCTCTCATGGCGTGGCTGCCTCGGTGTATGAGGAAATGAAAAGGCTTGGCGTTGAATTTGTGGACGCAACCTGCCCATTTGTGGCAAAGATACATTCAATTGTCAGCAAGGCTTCTGCTGATGGACGAGTGGTTCTGATTGCCGGAGATGCCGAGCATCCTGAGGTTCTGGGCATCAGCGGACACTGCTCAGGAGAGTATCATGTGTTCAACACACCGGAAGAACTGGACGATATAGTCAATATTCACATAAAATCGCCGGAAACACCGATAACAGTTGTAGCGCAAACCACCTTCGACACAAATCGTTGGGAAAAATGCGCTGAAAAAATAAAAAAAGTGTTTACGAATGCGATAATCTTTGGTACAATATGTAATGCAACTCAAAACAGGCAGAGTGAAGCAAGGGAACTTGCCAAACGATGCGATCTTATGCTGGTTATCGGCGGAAGAAACAGCTCCAACACACAGAAGCTGCTGTCGATATGTGCGGAACACGGCCGTGCATGTCTGATGGAAACTGCCGCTGAGCTTCCGGCTGATGAGATCCGCACCGCTGTTGATATCGGCATAACTGCCGGAGCTTCCACGCCTGCGGGTATAATTAAGGAGGTATTGGAATCCATGTCTGAAATCTATTCCAATGATGAAAACTTTGCTGCGTTGCTTGAAGAATCATTCAAGAACTCAAATACAAACGGAAAGGTAGTCGAAGGTACCGTTGTAGGCATCGCTCCCGGCGAG
>JAZUOR010000135.1:0-16334 GCA_045604745.1 Acutalibacteraceae bacterium
CACATACACCAAAACGCGACGCGGAGATTTCTGCGTCGCGTTTTGGTGTTTTTATGCCGACTGCATTTTTCGCTGTTAATGACGCGGCAAAAACTGAAATCAGTGGCTATTTCCTCACCAGATACTTTCGCATATCAATAGCAACCGCGACAAGGATAATAACGCCCTTGATGATATATTGCAGATTTGTGGATACGCCCAGCCACTGGAGAGCGACGGTTATTATCTGCAGTAGGATAACACCGGTGACGATGCCGGATATCTTGCCGGTGCCTCCGGTAAAGCTGACACCGCCGATAACACAGGCGGCAATGGCGTCCAGCTCGGCATTCATGCCTGCAGTGGCGTTGTTGGAACCGATGCGTGCCGCTTCAACAAAACCGGAAAAGCCGTACAGCAGACCGGCCATCATGAAAACAAGAATGATGGTGCGGGAGACGCTTACGCCTGAAACATTTGCCGCTTCGGGGTTTGCACCCACGGCATACATGTTTTTGCCAAGGGTGGTGCGGTTCCAGATAAACCACATGACGGCGGTTGCGGCAATGGCGTAGAAGACATAGTAGGGCACAGCTACTGAACCGATGTTGACCGTGCCTTTGACAATGTTCTTGTAACCCTCGGTCAGACCGGCAATGGGCTGTCCGCCGTTGTTGCCCCATGTCATATATATCAGAATAAAGCCGTACAGCATCAGCTGGGTGGCGAGAGTTACAATAAATGGGTGCAGGCTGAACCGTGCCACACAGAAGCCGTTGAAGGCACCCACTGCGCCGCCGATTGCCATGACAAGCAGAATGACGACGAAAATGGGCAGCGGGTCAAGTCCGGGCCACATTTTGGTGGCAAGGTCGCTTTTTTGCAGCAAAGAAGCAGACACCAGCATGGCAAGACCCATCAGACGTCCGGCGGAAAGGTCGGTGCCGGTGAGCACTATAATGCCGCCTACGCCCAGTGCAAGAAACAGGCCTGCAGCAGATTTTTTCAGAATATCCACGATGGATTCAAAGGAAAGAAAGGTGTTGCGGGCGTTGAGCTCCACTGCAGAATAGTACTGCACATAAATCACCAGCAGAAGCAGGATTATATAAAGGGCGTTGTTGAGCAGAAAATCTCCCCACCAGCGCAGTCTGTCCCGCCGGTCAAGGCCGCGATAATGCTCGATGGCCGCCTTTGCCCGGCGCACCGGAGCAAAATTACCGATTGCGTTCATGTTGATTACTCCTTAAACATATTTGGCGGCCAGCGCCATGATATCCTCCTGTGAACTGTCGGGCGGAACCTCTCCGGCGATGCGCCCGCCGGACATCACGATTATCCGGTCACACACGCCAAGCAGTTCGGGCATTTCGCTGGAGGCCATGATTACCGTTTTGCCCTCACGCGCAAGGTCGATTATCAGCTGATAAATCTCATATTTGGCTCCGACGTCGATGCCTCTGGTGGGCTCGTCCAGCAGCAGAACCTCCGGTTTGGTGAGCAGCCAGCGTCCGAAAATGACCTTCTGCTGGTTGCCGCCGGAAAGAGTGCTGATTCGGGTGCGCTGAGAGGCGGTCTTGATGTTCATAGCCTTAATGGCCCAGTCGGTGTCCTTGCGCATCAGAGCTGGCTGCAGAAATAGTCCGTTCCAGAGGTAACTCTTTCCCTTTGATACCGTAGTGTTGGCTGTGATGTCCAGCACGCCGAATATGCCCGAACTGCGTCGCTCTTCGGTAACAAGGGCAAAGCCGTTGGACATGGCCTCCCGGCAGGTGCGGTTGCGGCAGGGCTTGCCGTGGAGGGTGATGGTGCCTCCTTTGCGTGTGGCAGCTCCAAACATGGTTTCCAGCAGCTCGGTGCGGCCTGCGCCTGCCAGTCCTGCAAGGCCGACTATTTCACCCTTCCGGGCGGTAAAGGTGGCATCCTTAAGTCCCACGTGCAGTGCGGAAAGCTGCTCCACTCTCAGTATTTCCTCCTCCGGGTGATTGGTTTTGGGCGGATAGACGTTGGTGATCTCGCGCCCTACCATCAGGTGGATTATCCTGTCCATGGTGAGCTCTTCTGCCGGAGCGGTTGCTACCCACTTACCGTCCCGCATGACCGTGATGTCGTCGGATATGCGCAGAATTTCGCTCATTTTGTGGGAGATGTAGATCACCCCGCAGCCTTGTGTGCGCAGACGGTCAATGATGGCAAAGAGCCGCTCGACTTCGATGTCGGTCAGAGAGGAGGTGGGCTCATCGAACACGATGACGCGGCTGTCGTAGGACACCGCCTTGGCGATCTCCACCATCTGACGCTGGGAAACGGGAAGGGAGCTTATGACAGCCCCAGGGTCTATATCCAGCTCAAGGTCATCAAAGATCTTCTGAGTAGTCCTGCGCATGGCGGTGTGGTCCACTGTGCCCAGTGCGGTTTTCGGAAACCTTCCAAGCCAGATGTTTTCCATGACCGAGCGGGTGTGCACCTGATTGAGCTCCTGATGCACCATGGCAACGCCGTTTTCCAGTGCCTGTTTTGGTGAGCGGAATCGCACCTCGTTTCCGTCAAGACGGATGGTTCCCGCATCTATGTCGTTGATGCCGAACAGACACTTCATCAGCGTGGATTTGCCCGCGCCGTTTTCGCCCATCAGCGAGTGCACCGTTCCCGGACGAACCCGGAGCGAAACGTTGTCCAGTGCCTTTACTCCGGGAAAGCTCTTGGTTATCCCGTCCAGTTCAAGCAGATATTGCATAGTAGTTGATTCTCCTGACGCATTGATTTGTGTACTGCTCCGGAGACAGTCACAGGTGCGCTGAACGCCGCTGTGACTGCTCGCGGATATCCAATGTGTTATAACAGTTGCGCGAAATACGGTTCGGAATAATACGAACAGTATAACGGTGCGCTTGAATTGCTATTTGTCGGATGCCGGGCGGCTTCCGGTACTGCTCCGGGCATCGCTTTTGCTTGCGGATTCGTCTCCGCCGTCGGTCGGAGTGACCGGCTGGTCGGAGAAGGTCATGCCTCCGGCAGTGGCAGCGGTGAAGATTGCATAAGGGATTCGAACCTTGGCTACGTTGTCGTCCACGTTGAAGTTTTCTGCTCCGCTCATGAGTGCGCGGCTTTCTGCCACGTTCCGGGCAAAGTGGAGAATACCCTCAGCCATGCCATTGGCATCCTGCTCTATGGTGCCGCTCATGTTGCCGGCCTGAATGGATTCGCGGGCGACGGATGTGGCGTCCACGCCGAACACAGGTATGGTCTTTTCCGGATCGCCGCTGTTGTAGCCGAACTCATTCATGGCCTCAATGGCGCCCAGAGCCTGATCGTCATTGTTGGCGATTATCATTTCTATGTCGCCATCGCTGAGGCTATAGGTGGTCAGAGCGGTATCCATCAGGTTTTTGGCAGTGGTGGCAGACCAGTTTCCGTAGAGATAGTAGCGGCTGACGCCGTCGTCGTCCTGAGTCTGGTCGTACTGGTTTGCATCGGAGGGAGCAAGACGGTATTCACTGCCGGCTTCCTCCAGCATGAGATTGGCGTTTTCCACCGAATAACGGGTGCGGCCGTATGCCTCGGCATTGCCCAGCTCGCCGCGGAACATAACGTAGGAGATCTTTTTGTCGCCGTTGGTGTCGCATGCGGCGGCGTTGTCGTCATCCAGCAGGTATTCTGCTATCATCTGACCCTGCATATAACCTGCCTCGTCGGCATCGGTGCCCACAAACAGGCAGTCCTCGTAGCTGTTTACAATGCTGTCGGACACTTCGCGGTTGAAGAAGATGACCGGAATGCCGTTGTCAGAGGCATTTTGAATGATGGTCTGCGCGGCCTCGTCCGAGCCGGTTGTAACGATATTGACCACCAGAAGATCGGAACCGCGTGTTATAGCGGTTTCTATCTGCTCGGTCTGGGTGGCCTGATCGGAGGCCCCGTCGTAGAAGGTATAGCTGAATTTGTCGTTTTCCATGCGCAGCTCACGCTCAAGAGCCGAACGCACGCTGCCTATATAGGTGTCGCTGTAGTCGTAGAAAAACACGTCAACGCTCAGCCGGTCGGCATTCTGTGCGCCGGTGCTGCTGCCCTGCGCAGTGGAGTCTGCTCCGCCCGCGCAGCTGCAGGCGACAGCGAGCAACATTATAATGACGGCCATTGCAGCCGCCGCGATTCTTTTCATAATCAGGACCATCCTTTTGCTGAAATAGTATTGCGGTGATTGTCGTTTCGCTGATAGTATTGGCGGTTCATGGCGGAATAACGCTGTATAATTAAGGCAGAGGAGAGAGCTTTTGACAGAAAAATACCGGAACAGCGTCGTGCTGCCGCTGTTCCGGCTGTGAAGGCTCGGTTATCCGATCATGTGAGTCATGCCGTCCATGAGGTGCTCCATTCTGCGTGCAGCCTTGCGCATGCTTTTTTTCATTGTGCTTCGGCTGCGGGAGGAGGTAAGATAACTGCCGGCAAGACCTACGGCGGCGCCAAGTGCAACTGCTGCGCCGACACCCTTTGCCACATTCATTGCTGTTCGCGTCATTCTGATCACTCTCCATAGGCATATAAATGCGGTGGCGGTCAATGGGATTACTCTGTTCATACGCGCCCTCGCTTGATTGTTTTTCGACGAAAAGCAGCAAGCAGTCCGTCTTGGCCTTATTGTTGCCGGCAAAACAGCGTTTATTCTTTCCTGAACGTCAGAAAAACAAAAAAGACGCGAGCCTTGCGGCCTGCGTCTTTTTTGTATACTGAAGGATAATCCGTTGTAATCATTATTCTGTTTAGCATATTATCACGTTAAAGCGTGCGCGTCAATGGTTTTTGAAACATTTTTACACCGAAACACAATTTTTGTCAATACCGTGAATAATGACGCTTCCGGATGGCAATAATTCGGTCAAACGACCACTACGGAGGCGGAAAACATGAAATACGAAACACCGATATGGCTGCAAAAAGGTCGGGCACTCAGACAGTATCCGTGGCAGGACGGTGATGTGCGTACGGAGGTGTGTGTCATAGGCGGCGGAGTGACCGGTGCTCTGTGTGCACTGTTGATGACACAGCAGGGGCGGGCGGTGACTCTGCTTTCAAGAAGCCCGATAGGCCGCGGGGCTACATCACGTCAGCTGCCGGTGTCATTGTGTGACAGCGGAATTAATCTGCGGACACTTGTGCGCAGATGCGGACGGGAGACGGCAATGAAGACCATGCAGCTGGCTATGCGCGCTGCAGATGAACTGGAACAGCTGTGTTCAGGATTTGTAGGCGGGGCGGGCTTTTCACGGAGGGACAGCGTGATTTATGCTGCCAGTGAAACCGACGCAGACCAGCTTCACAGGGATTATCATGAATACCGGCGGGAGGGCTTTGAGTGCATGGAGATGAACCGGTCGGCATTCGGAAGCGCATTTGCCTTTCCGGCATACGGAGCACTTGTAATGGCAGATGGCGCGGTGGAGGTGGACCCTTATCTTCTGGCTCAGCAGGCAGCGTCCCATGCGGCAGACAACGGAGCGGTGATATTCGAAAACACCTGTGCAGATCGGATATCCTCCGGAAGTGACGGTCGGGTTACTGTGAGTACCTCCACCTGCCGGACAGTAACTGCCGATTGTGTGGTGATAGCTGCCGGAGCGGCGTGTGCCGAGATACTTACCGGCATTGCTCCGGGCAGATCAAGGTATATCGCCGCCAGCAGACCTCTGCGTGCTTTTCACGGCTGGCCGGGACGGTGTGCCGTGCGAAGCTATGCGGAGCCGGATATCGTCTGCGCGACTACGCCCGACGAGCGGCTGATAATAAGCAGTGCGGCTTCGGCGGGAGCGGAAAGCCGGGAACGTTTCAGAGGAGCACTGCGTCTTTCCGGTTCAAACGAGCGCCGTTACGGCGAGCTGGAGGCCGCTGCTCAGTATATGTTTCCGGAAACCGGACTGTCCTCATTTGAGTCAGGCTGGACGCTCAGAGGCATACGGACGATAGATGGTCTGCCGGTGGTTGGACGCACCCGCAGCCATCCGGGCTGTATTTTTGCGGTCAGCGGCGGCGAAGGCGGTGTTCTGAGCAGCGCCATGCTGGCGCGTGTCGTCTGCGAAGAGGCAGCGGGACTTGAGCCGGAGGAAATAAGGCTGTTTACTCCCGGCAGGCGCAGGCTGGCGGGATAAGACCATTGTTTCGGCGGTTCTTGACGGTTTGGTTCCGGACCCATATAATGAGGCTGATAACCGGGTCAGAGAGAGGTGTGGGTTTTGGAAACGTGGAGAGAAGCGCTGAGAAACAAGCCTGTTCGCTGCTGGAGCAGAACGGAAATCGAAGAGATCGTCAAGGAAAAGAAAATTGACAGGACGCGTTTTTATGAATATTCAAAAACCGGATATTCTCAGGTGATAAAAAGATTCTATTATTCGTTTGCAGACTATAAAAAACATCCAGGGGTTCAGCTGCATTATCTCTGGCTGCATTTCAGAGAAGAACTCAGAACGCTCCATTTCGAACGCAATGAGGGAGACTGGGAAGCGCTGCTTGGCAGTGTCAAACGGGCTATACCCTATGACTGGCACAGGAAAGTGTTCCTGATATTGTCTGACGGATGGGTTTATGAGGGATTTATTGACGAGATCATTTCGGTGCTGACCGAAGCAGATGCGCTTATTGACTGCTTTTATATCGTGACACCGGAATATGATAAAGTGGCGGCATATTCCGGAGATGGTGACTGCATTCTGATTCTGGCAAAATGATCAGAAGGTGGTCTGCCGGCTGATTTGGCGATCGTGTATCAGGTTACAGCTGTCTTTTTTCAGACGCTGCCGACGGAAGAATCAGCAAAGCCGCCGGTGAGCATGGCAAGAGCATCCTCCATTTGTACGCACCGGGCATATCTGCCGTTCCAAATGAATGAGTTATAGTAGATGCAGCTTGCCTCGCCCGACATGTATGCGTTGTCGACGGTGGTGTTGGCGTTGGCAGGCACGATCATGTGAAAGCCGTGCTCAAAGCCGCACTTGACCGTAGCGTCAATGCAGTAGTCGGTCTGCAGGCCGGTGACCATCAGATTGGTTTCACCTTTCTTTCGAAGATACTCCAGCAGACCGGAATCCCTGAAGGGGCTGTTGACCGTTTTGTCAAATATTCGCTCTTCCGCAAGGGGACGGAAAGCGTCATAGATCTCATAGCCATCGGTGCCGCGGGTCAGCTCCGCACCGGGACCGTCATCGTGCCGGACGTAGATGACCTCTGTACCGTGTTTTCTTGCGGTGTCTATCAGCTGTTTTACGTTGGCGACGAAGGCGCTGAAGTTATACAGCCGGTCGGTGGTGATGAGCTTCTGGGTGTCAACAACGAGAAGAGTCATACTATTGCCTCACTTTGCTCTGGTCTGGTCAATGTAGAAGTCAAGCAGCTCATAAATCCAGTCGTGCAGCCGACTGAATTCAAAGCCAAGCGCCGATGCCCTGTCTGTGTTTATGCTGAATTCCGGTTCGCCATTGTAGGGAGCCGGGCTGCCGTTTGTGGACAGGACGGCTTTTCTGCCGGTTTTCTCTTCCACGTACCGGACTATTCTGCTGGGGGAAATCGTGCCGGAAGAGGCTCCGTTGACAGGCCCGGAGCAGGTGCTTTCCGCAAGAAAGGCGAGAAAACGTCCTGCCTCAAGGGAACGGATATAGCTCATCTGACAGTTAAGGTTGTCGATGTGCATGGGCGTACCGGATATTGTGTTTTCCACATAAAACCGCAGACGGTTGGTATAATCGTCTGCGCCGAGCACCACCGGATAACGGACTGCCGTCCAGTTCCGGTCACCGTAGCATTGGCACAGTGCGTTTTCCGCCTGCCGTTTGACCTCGTCGTAAGGAAAATCGGGCCGTTCGCACCAGACGAGCGGCTGCGTGGCACCACAATATGCATCCTCGGTGGTGTCAATAACCTTCGGACGATAGACTGCGGTGGTGGACATGAGTATATATCGTTCGCAGCGGACCACGTCAAGAAGCCTGCGTATATCGTTGGAGCAGTAGGCGATCTTGTCAATGACCACGTCATAATGGCATCCGCCCAGCGCGGAAAGCAGGCTGCCTGCATCGTTCCGGTCGCATATAATGCGCCGGACTCTGCTGCCGAAGGGGTCGGCGGCGCGGCCGCGGCTGGCAATCGTTATTTCGTGACCGGCGTCCAGCAGGGCGTTGACCATAGGGATGCCGAAAAAACGTGTTCCGCCTGTTACCAGTATGTTCATGCACTCATCACCTCGCACAAAAATATACCGCCTGAGTCCGGCAAAGTCAACCGAAAAGGCCACCTCCGTCGGGGAAGTGGCCTTTTGCGTTATTGGCAGAACAGAACAGTTATCCAGCCGCACAGGGCGCATACGGGCAGTCCGATGAGCACTCCGGCAAAACCGTCCCGGATGCTTTTTCCTGCGTTGGAGCGATATTCGGCGTCCATATTTTCGGTGCCGGGCAGACGAACCCTTTTCCAGTGGGCAAAAATTCCAATGTCAAGCACCAGCACATCAAAGATGTTGACCACGGTCCAGATGATGTAGCTGTATAGAGCACCGGTGAAAAAGTGTCGTGCGCCCGCCAGATAAGCCATGCCGGTCAGCACAAGTGTGAACAGTGAGCATACCGCTATCTTGGCAAAGATCAGACCAATGGTGTGAGTGGACTTTTTGGGTGGGATAAAATCCGGGTTGCACTCAAGAAATCTCTGCTGTACCGCCGGAGCGTATTCGTGCAGCCATGCGGTTTTATTTTTCAGCGTGGAGCCGACGATAGCAAGACCGAACAGCACGCAGGCAGCGACGCATTCAAGAGTAAGGATCATTCCGGCCTCTCCCCTTTCCTTCTGGTCAGTGCAAAGTCGCATTTACTGCCGTTTTCCAGAGTTTCGGTGCGCACAAAGTCAATGCCGGTCAGATGTCCGAAGCAGTGTTCGTCACTGACGCAGAAGGTATGTATGATCTCCGGACAGCCGCATTTACGGCACCAGCGGCAGTAGGTGCAGTCAAGAATGTCGAATCTGACGGTGTTCCGGTCGGAGGCGTAAAAGGTCTGTCGGAAGCCGCCGCGCTCGCCGAACATGCTTTTTGCCATGGAGGCAAATATGCGCATGAAAAGTCCCTTCATCAGCGGCAGGGCGGTCAGACGACGGAGCATGGAGCCGGCTTTCCGGCCTTGTTGGTCAATGGTGTCTGCAAGAAGCCGGGAGGTGGTTTCTGGACCCAGCTGCTGTTCGGCGGCACGATAAACGGCGATGCGCGGAAAGATATAGCCGTAAACGTGCCTGCGCTCGCCCTTAGGTATATCTGGGTACGCTGCAGTCAGCAGGTCAAGACGGTGCTGAGCGTCCCTGCGGATACTTTTGGTGATGCCGGTTCCGTGGGTGTCGGCGATGGTTCTGAACATTGAACGGTAATCATTTGGGATATTCATTTCTGTGCCTCCTTTGTCCGCTGCTTATATGCGGACAGCTCGCTGTTCATCTGCTTTGTGGTGAGTCTGCGCTTTATGCGGAAGAACCAGTACACGCAGCCATAGCAAAGCAGCATAAAAACAAAAAAGACGGCAGTGATTGCAGGGCTGCGGTCAAACCAGCTGCCCAGCCAGCTGACGGCGGTGTATATCAGCGAGCACAGCACGGCGCGCAGCATAACCGACCATGTCAGCCGCTCAGCTTCGTCAAAGCTGCCCAGCAGGTAAAGCTGCACATATCCCATTGCGTAGGTCAGAATTATTATTTCGGCGACAACTGCAACACTTGCCGAAAGGCTGCCTGCCAGCAGTCGGCTGCCAAGGTAGAAAAACATGATGGTATAGCAGTACAGCGGAGATTTCTGTTCAATTTCCATTTCCCGTGATAAGAATTTTTCCCAGCGGTTCATTTTTCGTCTCCTTTCAGAATGCTGCGCAGCTCTCTGACATAGCGGCGTGATATGATGACGTGCTCGCCGTTGTCCATGGTGACCTCGGCTTTGCTGCCCGGTATGCTGCGGAGGTAGGATATGTGGTGAAGGTTGATGACCATTGATTTGCTGCACCGGAAAAAGCCGCAGTCACGGAATGAGGCCTCGGCAGCGGCAAGAGTGAGAGTGGTGCGTGCCACCTCGCTGCCGGTATATACAAAAACTTTGTCATCGACGCTCTCAAGATACAGCACATCCGAGGGCACTATGGAGAGCATGCCGTTTTCGTTTGCTGCGCAGATGTGTCCGTCCAGCTGTTCTACGGCGCGTATTATGCTGTCTACGAGCCCGGTGCGTTCCCGGCAGCGGATTATCACCTCGTCCTGCCCGGCGGAGATATGCTCCAGCGTGAGCTTCATTGTGTGCACCTGCCTTTTGAATGATGATATGATTATAACAGCGGAGAACTGATGTTGGCAACCTCGCTGCGGGCAGGATGCACTTTTGACAGGGCAGGATGCATGAGGCTGCGCGGGATTAATTTTTCGAAACCGGTTGTCAAAAACTCTGTAATCGTGTATACTGAAAGAAAAATCGCGGCAGTGCCGGTCACAGCGGCGCCGCAGGGGGATTTAACCTTATCAAGGAGGAAAGAGTATGGAAAACAACAACGGAATGGTTCCGGCAAACGAAACACAGCTGGAAGTCAAAGAAAAGTCACAGGGAAAAAAGAAGACTGGATTATTCATCGGATTGGGCGCGGCGGCTCTGGCAGCGGTTCTGGCGGTTACTGTGCCGTTGGGAATGTTTGCGTCCGGCCGCAGATTGTATAACAACAGAGAGTTTGAAGAAGCAAAGGAGCGCTTCTCTGCGCTTGGCTTTTTGCCGAAATTCGGAGAGATGGCTGACGAGTGCGATTATGCCATGGCTGCAGAGTATGCCGCTGACGGCAAATATCTCGAAGCCAGCCAGACCTACATGAACATATTGGATCACAAGGATTCCTACGAGCTCTGCCAGGAATGCTTCTATGAGCATGCGGAGCAGATGTTTGAGGAGGAAAAATATCAGCAGGCTCACGAGGCGTTCCTTGCCATAAAGGACTATAAGGATGCCGCACAGAGAGCAGACGACACTCTGTTTGCCATGGCCGGACTGCTGCTTGAGGAAGGCGAACTGCGCGAAGCACGCGATGTTTATGTGGCTCTTGGTGATTACGAAGGCGCTGCAGAGGGTATAATGGAGTGCGATATCAGCCTTGCCATGAGGATATACGAAATGGGCGAATATTCTGATGCGTACAGCATATTTGCCGACTATGCCGAACAGTCGGAGAAGGCCGAGCTTTATGCCGCACTCTGCCTTTTCAGATCAGCCAACGAGGCCGGTGCCGGTATAGAGGACATATATGAGATTTATGACTTGCTGATCGGGTTTGCAGATGACCCTGCGGCTCAGGAAGCTCTGGAGCATCCCTTCTTCTATGCCGCACGCTTCATGGGCGCATGCTGGGAAACAGAAGATCACGTCTATTCCATTGACGGCGACTATGAGGGCGAAACCATCTACCACTATGTTCCGTGGGATTCTCCGGATGGAGCAATATACTTTTTGAGTGATGAAGAAGGCTGCTGCTTCATGATAGAAGAAGACCCGTGGTTCACTATCACAGGTTTTGACAGCTACGACCAGCTTCATCCCGAAAAGATGTACCTCGTTGACCGCGACGGCAACGAATACACCATGATCAAATACGACGAATACGTTACAGAAGAATAACCGGAAAAACCAGAAAGGCCGATCGGCATGGAGATTTGCGGAACCGCGTTTTTTTAATCCCTGTTTCCGGAGTCGGTCAGGTTGCGGCGGGCGGCTATGATGTGGGCGGTCATGCTGCGCTCGGCCCGCTCTCCGTCGTGGGCGGTGATGGCCTTGAGTATGGCGCGATGCTCCTCAACTGCCTGAGCAGCCCGCTCGGCAGAACGCATGGAGTTACTGCGGGCACGGCTGATGTAGCTGTGAAAGCTTGAGAGCATGGAGCGCAAAGGACGGTTCCGGGAACCCTCAAAAATGGTGTTGTGGAATTCGCCGTCCAGCTGCCACAGGGGTTCGGTCTTGCCCTTGAGCAGGTAAAATTCCTGCAGATCCACCAGCTTTTCAAGAGCCTGCAGCTCGTCATCGGTAATGCTTTCGGCGCACAGGCGGGCGGCAAGGCCCTCAATGCGTATGCGCACGGCATAGATATCATCTATGTCCTTTTCCGACACGCCTATAACCGTGGCTCCCTTGTTGGGGACAAGCTGCACCAGACCCTCCAGCTCCAGCTGACGGAGAGCTTCGCGCACCGGCGTACGGCTTACTCCGTATTTCTGACTGAGCATCAGCTCGCTTAGGCTGTCTCCCGATTTGTATTCCCCGTCGATTATGGCGCGCTCAAGGTCGCTGAACACTATAGCGCGCAGTGATCCGCTGTTTGCTCCGCTCATTTCTTTTCTCCTGTTATGGATGCGTAAAGCACCTCAAGCTCCTCGTCGCTCATGACCGTCTGACGGCCGTTGGCGTACTGATCTTCGATCCATTTCTGCATTTCCAGCACGACCTCGTCCTTTTTGCTGACCATGTCATCGCCCTTGAGCCGGTAGTGGGTGTTGATCCAGTAAGCCACGCCGGCAAGGCCGGAGACGTTGCTCAGTGCCACGCCTGCCGGACGACCCAGCAGCCCCTCGGTGTCAAAGATGTTGTAGATTTCCTGATCCTTCATCATTCCGTCGGCATGGATACCGGCACGGGTAATGTTGAAATTCTTTCCGACAAAGGGAGTCATGGGCGGGATGTCATAATTGGTTTCTTTGGCAATGTATTCCGCAAGTTCGGTTATGGCAAGAGTGTCCATGCCGTTGAGGGTGCCCTTGAGAGAGGCATATTCAAATACCATTGCCTCAAGAGGAACGTTGCCGGTGCGTTCGCCGATGCCAAGCAGAGAACAGTTGACCGCCTGAGCGCCGTACAGCCATGCAACGGAGGCGTTGACCACGCCCTTGTAGAAATCGTTGTGACCGTGCCATTCAATCATTTCGCAGGGCACGCCGGAATAGTGCTGCAGACCGTAGATTATGCCGGAAACGCTGCGGGGCAGAGCTACGCCGGGATAGGGCACGCCGTAGCCCATGGTGTCGCAGGCTCTTATCTTGACGGGCACGCCGCTTTCTCTGGAAAGCTGCATGAGTGCCGAGGCGAAAGGAACAACAAAGCCGTAGAAATCGGCGCGGGTGATGTCCTCGAAATGACAGCGGGGACGCAGGCCTGCGTCAATGGCTTCCTTGACGATGCCCAGATATTTGTCCATGGCCTGAGCACGGCTCAGACCCATTTTGTTGAAGATATGATAGTCGGAGCAGGACACAAGGATGCCGGTTTCCTTGATGCCGATATTGCGCACAAGCTCAAAATCCTGCTTTGAGGCTCTGATCCATGTGGTAATCTCCGGGAATTCGTAGCCCAGCTCCATGCATCGCTTTATGGCATCCCTGTCCTTCTGCGAATAGACAAAAAATTCTGTCTGGCGAATGATGCCGTTGGGGCCGCCCAGCTTGTGCAGCAGCTTGTATATCTCAACCATCTGCTCGGTGGAGTAGGGCGAGCGGGACTGCTGACCGTCACGGAAGGTGGTATCGGTGATGTAAATGTCTTCGCACATGTTTTCCGGCACGCGGCGGTAGTTGAATGCGATTTTAGGCACCTCGGTGTAGGGAAACATGTCGTGGAACAGTTCGGGCTGTGCCACATCCTGAAGCATGTAATCGTAAGGATCCTGCTCCAGCAGATTGGTTCGGCGGCTGATGTTGATGTTGGCCATATGGTCTATCCCCTTTCTGTGCCCGTGGGCGGGAGTGTACATCATGTTGGACGCACGTCCTGTACACTTGTATGATTGTATACAATAATACAAGTGTACAACGTCTGTGTCAATAGTTTTTTCGCCACAGGCTGAAATCGTCGTGGATAAGCAGGCAACAAACGGCGAAATCTGACCGACGACATCTTCTTCAGAGAATGATAATATTAATGTATTATTAGGAAGCGATAAATATATCCATAGAAAAGCAGGTCAGAGAATGAAGAAGACATCGCTCCTGTACCGGATCATCAAGTGGCTGGTGCGGGTGTTTTACAGAAAAATGAATGTGGGAGGGCTGGAGTATCTGCCGGAGGAACCGGCGCTTATCATCAGCAACCATGCCCAGATGAACGGCCCAATTGCCTGTGAACTGTATTTTCCTGGCAGAAGGTATACATGGTGTATTGGGCATATGATGCATCTCAGGGAGGTGCCGGACTACGCCTACAAGGATTTCTGGTCGGGAAAGCCGTGGTACAGCCGGTGGTTCTACAGACTGCGGTCTTATTTGATTGCTCCGCTGTCGGTCTGTGTTTTCAGCAATGCCGACACCATTGCCGTGTATAAGGACACACGGATAATATCCACCTTCCGGGACACGGTCAACGCATTGTGCGATGGAGCGAACGTAATAATCTTTCCCGAACACGACGTGCCGTACAATAACATTGTCAACGATTTTCAGGACAAGTTCGTGGACATCGCCCGTATGTACCATCGAAAAACAAAAAAGGCGCTCTGCTTTGTGCCGATGTATATTGCACCGGAGCTGAATAAAATGGTTCTGGGCAAAGCGGTGCGGTTTCAGCCGGAAAATGCCATTGAGCACGAGCGAAAAAGGATATGCGGTTACCTCAAGGATGAGATAACCGCTGCCGCTCTTGCTCTGCCTGCTCACAGAGTAGTACCTTATAACAACATACCCAAGAGGAGATACCCGGTAAGCAAGTGAAAGCTTTGATGCGAACCTGCGTTTTGTGCGCAGGTTCGTTTTGGTGTAAAAACAGACGGGGCTGCTGCGCAGGAAACGCAGGCACTTGCCCGATGCGGTTCGCAAGGCCGTATTCAGCATTCGTCAAAATGTTGGATGCATATATCCATTGCGTGCAAGCACGACCGAAAGACGGGATGTGACAATCATGCCATTACTGTTTTACGGCTTAAGAAAGGAATTTCATACAGTTCGGAAAGCTACCGAAAAATGATTGCAATGGTGTAACATTTATGATAGAATGGTAAACAAGCGAAGTCTGTGCTTCCCGAAAGTGCGGAAGTACAATATAAATGTATATATACCGCATATGTCATTTGCGGTACGGAGGCTTGAGGATTATGCAAAAGGATTCGGTAGAGCTCATCCGCGAGGCGGAAAAGAAGGCTCAGCAGACCATTGCCGAGGCTCGCAAGTCGGCCGCACAGATAGTCAGTGATGCCCGCGCAAAGGCACACAGCGATTTCAACAACACCATCGAGTCGGCGCAGAGAGTGGCCGGCGAGGCGCTTGCAGCGGCAAAAGCCGAGGGAGCCAACCGTGCCGAGAGCGACAAGGGTCGCCATCTTGAGCAGGGGCAGCAGCTGCAGAAAAAGGCTTCCGGACGCAGAGAAAAAGCGGTGGAGGCGGTGCTGGAGGCCATAATAAACGGCTGAGAGCATGATAACCGATCATCATTCCGAAAGGGCTGCAGCCGGCAGTGATCGCCGGCTGCAATTCAGGTGAGATATGGCAAAGCTGAAAATGCAGAAGCTGCGCATTATCGCCATGAGGGATCAGCGTAAGCAGGTGCTGGAACAGCTGCAGCGTTCCGGTCTGGTGGAGATAGAAAGCACACCGGACGACGAAACGCTGCTGCACGATGACACCTCGGCGCAGTGTTTGCAGCTTGAAGATTTTATCAAAGACATCAACGGGGCACTGGAGGTGCTTGAGGAGGCCGCGCCCGAACAGAAACCTTTCCTCTCCGGTTGGAGACCCCGTCCGGTCATAACTGCCGATGAATATGCCGATGTGCTCAGCGGCTGCGGCGAAGGCCTTTCGCTGTGTGCCGACATCGAGCGGCTGCGGCGTGAACTGGAGGAAATCAGAGCTGAGCGGGTGCGTACACAGAACCGCCTTGATGCTCTTTCTCCGTGGGAAAGTCTTACGGTGCCTATGAACTTCAGGGGCACAAGGGAGACGGCGGCTTATATCGGTACGGTGCAGGCTGTCTATTCGGATGAGTCGCTGGCAATAAAAATCGCCCAATTATGTCCCGAAGTAGATGGTGTGCACTGTCAGGTGCTCAGCACCATGGGCGACTCAACCTGCGTCATGGTGCTTTGCATGAAAGCCGACGCAGAGGAGATGGAAAATGTTCTGCGCAGCATGGGCTATGCCCGCCCCTCCGAGGCAGCCGACCAGCTTCCGTCAGAGGTCATTGCCCGGCTTGAGAAAGAACAGAGCGAACGGGACGCGCGTGAGGAGGAACTCAAAGCGTCAATCGTTGCGCTGGCTGACCGCAGAGGCGAACTGCAGTATCTGCTGGATGCCTGTACGGTGCGTTTGGAGAAGTACCGCAGCATCGGGCGTCTGGGGTG
>JAZUOR010000136.1:0-7267 GCA_045604745.1 Acutalibacteraceae bacterium
GTTCGGCTTCTCATGCAAAGTTTGCCGAAAAGCACGGACTCCCGTTTGTTCTCTTGTCTGACCAGCAGCTTGAAGCAATACAGGCATATGGCGTGTGGCAGGAAAAGAAACTGTACGGAAAGGTCAGCATGGGTGTTGTGAGAACAACGTTCATCATCGACGAAGCCGGTATGATAGAAAAGGTTATGCCGAAGGTTAAACCTGATACGAACGCAGCGGAGATACTGGAATATCTCAGGGGATAATAGAGCGGGTGCTGTCAGGCAGACAGGAGGAGCAACATGGGAATATTTGATGCATTCAAAAAAGACACAGGTGCCGGACAGACACCTGTGTGCAAAACAGAGGATTTCAGACTGACATCGGCCCAGACCGATGCCATCATGGCAAGACTTGACCGGCTGACCACACGCAGAGCCTTTCGCCTGAGAGCAAATACCGGACGCGCACCGTCGTTGACTGACAGCAAATTCGGTGGTCTTCCGTATTGGGACGGCAGCCTTGAATATCCTGAGGACATGTCCGGAGAAAAGCTGATGCTTCTTGCACAGATAAATCTTGAGGATACAGGCGAAAACGAACTGCTCCCTGCTCGCGGCATCCTTCAGTTTTTTATACGCCGCGATGATGACCTCTACGGATGTACGTTTGACGACGGCACAGGCGCAGACAGCTATCAGGTGGTGTGGCATGAAACAGTTGACAAGAGCATAACGGAAGAGCAGATACTGGCAATGGGCGTTCCCTCATCCGCATGCATTGAGGATGACGATGTTCTCACTCCGATCACCGGAGAGGTGGCGGTAGATATTGAGTGCGGAGATGTTCCAATGGGCATGGAGGTCTATGAGTTTGAGGAGCTTTTCAGAAAAGCCTCTGCCGAACTCGGTATTGACCTGCCGGAGGACGGATCGATATATCTTATGATACCTGATGAGTGGCATAATGAGCACCCGAACCCCAACACCGGCCACTGGATGCTCGGCTATCCGTTTTTTACCCAGTTTGACCCCAGAGGTAATGAAGAACTGAGAAGATTTGACACTCTGCTTTTGCAGATTGATTCTGATTACAGAAGCGATGGCCAATATGAGATCATGTGGGGTGACGCAGGCGTCGGAAGCTTTTTTATCAATTCCGACGACCTGCGGGAGAGGGACTTCTCTCATGTATTCTACACATGGGACTGCGGATGAGCGAAAAAAACGGTCGGGTTCAGCTTCTGGAACAGGAAAGTCAGCGAACGCCCGGCTGAGAGATTGCAGAAATAAACCTCATGAACCCGCTTTTTCCCTCGGATGTTCGCTTGAATACGCCGGCATCTTCAAGAACCTCCAGAAATACCCTGCCGACTTCGCTTTCGATGATCCGGCGGGCACTGCTATCTGAAAAGTCAGGATGCTCTGCGAGGATTTTTTCTGCCCATGCTGCGTGCGCAGAAAGCTCCGGAACTGAGTGAAGGTCTTTGCCTGCAAGCATGGCTTTTTCAAGCTGGGTCAGTTCATGTGCAAGACGTGCAGGCAGCACTGCAAGTCCCATGACCTCGATCAGCCCGATGTTTTCTCTCTTGATGTGGTGCAGCGAGGGGTTAGGATGGAATACGCCAAGGGGGCGTTCTCTGGTGGTTATATTGTTTCTGAGAACGAGATCGCATTCGTACAGCTCACCGTTCTTTCTGACGATGGGAGTGATCGTGTTGTGGGGAGTGCCGTCAGTTTCGGCAAAGATTCCAACGGCTTCGTCAGAATAGGCTCTCCAGGCGGATAGTATTTCTCCGCAGCATGCGGCAAGCTCGTTCCGGTCTGAGGATCTGACCCGTATTACCGACATCGGCCACTTCACAATGCCTGCCTTGACATTTCTGTATGCAGGAATGCTGAATTCGGTTTCAACCGGAGCCTTTGCCATGGCGAAGGTGTAGCCGCCGCCCTGAAAATGCTCGTGGCTGAGAATCGAGCCGCCGACAATGGGCAGGTCAGCGTTGGAGCCGACAAAGTAATGGGGCAGAAAGTCAACGATGTCAAACAGCTTTGCAAACACAGCATCGTCAATCACCATAGGCACGTGCTTTTCGTTGAAGACGATACAGTGCTCCCTGTAATAGCCGTAGGGTGAATACTGAAGCTGCCACGGTTCACCGTTAACGGTCAGAGGAATGGGACGAAGATTCTGCCGTGCAGGATGAGAGGCATTGCCGGCAAAACCTGCATTTTCGGGGCAAAGCTGACATTTGGGATATGCAGAGGTGCTCTGTGCTTTTGCTGCGGCAATATCTCTTGGATCCTTTTCCGGCTTGGAACAGTTGATGGTGATGTCAAGAGTGCCGTACTCGCAGTCATACTGCCATTTAAGATCCTTTTCGATTCTGCCGGCACGCACGTAATTGAGCTTTTGGCTTACGTCGAAATACCACCTGGTGGCGGCTTCCGGTGAAAGAGCATATCTGCGCCGGAATTCCGTGACAATCTCACGTGGCATGGGAGTCAGTATGCCCATGAGCTTTGTGTCAAACAGATCGCGTGAGTTTGCCGTATCGGCGATCACGCCGTTCCGGCATGCATATTCAACAAGAGGCCTGAGAATGTCGTCGATACTCTCTCCGGAGTATACGGCGGCATTTTCTTTCCAATCGGATAGTTCCAGCGCATCCATCAGCTGGTTTCTAACGACGAAAATGTCCTCTGCTGCTATCAGGCCGTTATTCAGTGCGTAGTCAATTAGCTTCTGCACCGCGGAATGGATCATTCTTTTACACCTCTGTTTCGCTTGTTACAGGCTCCCGGTGATTTCAATGCCGCCAAATGGTCTTATTCTCATCTTCATGCAGGAGCCTTCACCGAATATTCTGTCCATTTCTCTGATATATTCTTCCGCCGCACACAGCGGCACAAAGGCCTGTATGGTTCCGGCAAAACCGCCGCCGTGCACTCTGACGGCACCCTTGTCCTGCAGAATCCTTTTGCTTGCCATTATTGCAACAGAAATCTCCTGACAGGAGGGTTTTGTGCAGGAATAAAGATTCTGCAAAAGATTTGCCGAGGAATCGCCGGACTGACGCACAAGGTCAAGAAATTCTTCAATGTCTCCACCGGCAAGTGCTTCGGCCTCCAGCACAGCGCGTCTGTTTTCGTCAAGGAAGTGTGCAGCCCGCAGCACAGCTCGGTCGGAGCAGGAACGGCGCAGTTCGGGAAGCGATGAATAAAAGAGCTCTTCGTCCACTTCGCGCATGTGCTTTTTGCCGAAGAAAGCAGCCGCGCATTCCATTTCATCACGTATTGCGGCATAATCATCGGTCAGGTCGGCGTGGCTTCCTTTGGTGTCTGTGATGCAGATGCAGTAGCCGGCTCTCTCGAAATCATACCGGAAGCTTCTGATGGCAGGCTTCAGGGTGTCGCAGAAGTCTATGGCTACAAGACCGCCAACCGAGCTTACCATCTGATCCATCAGACCGCTGTTTTTTCCAAAATATACATTCTCTGCATACTGGCCGATTTTTGCAATTTCCACAGCTCCTGCTTTGCCGTCGTTGTAATGCCGGTCAATGATGGTTCCGATGAGTGTTTCAAAGGCAGCAGAAGAGGATATACCGCTGCCGCCCATAACGTCGGAGGTGGTGTATGCGTCAAAGCCTCCGACCGGAACGCCCATCTGCGCGAACCGGTGGACAATACCTCTTACCATTGCTGCCGAGCCGTTTTCACCGGAATGAACGGACAGGTCGTCAAGAGTCACCTCAAAGGGGCGGTATCCCTCCGATGTCACACGGATGACCCCGTCATCGTGAAAGGCGACAACGGCTATAACGTCCAGATTGACTGCGGCTGCAAGAACACATCCGTGCTGATGGTCGGTGTGATTGCCGCCGATTTCGGTTCTGCCGGGTGCGGAGAACAGCTTTGCCTCCTTACGGTCGGGGTAAAGCTCCATAAAGCATTTTACCGCATTTATATGGCGGGCTTTCTGGTGTGTAAGGATATCCTGAGAGTCTCCGTAAAGCTGCTCGAACAGCGAAGAGAAAGCATCGTCCTCTAATCTGTTCAGTAAGTTTTCAATATTCATGTGCAATGTCCTTTCGCATAATTCTTCTCTGACCTGAGCGAATCAGGAAATAAAGGTCAGAAAACAAACCTGAATGTGTTGCTTCCCTCTGCGGGAATTTCATAGCGTGCGGCGAGCTCCGGGCCACAGGAATGGGAGCCTGTACCTCTCATTGCAAGGTCAACACATATGTTGACAAAGTCGTTCTTTTTCAGCTCAAAGGCGTGAGGAGTGTCGCGAAGCTGAGCAGTGGTATATGGATTTACAGAGAATGAAAACGGCTTGTCGGCGGTCAGCGAGAACAGGCTGTCAACACACAGGTACCGGCTGTCATAATGGCTGCCGGATTCCTGAGGACGCACATAACCGCTGTCATAATTCCTGCCGGCATCGCTTTCGTAATAGCCGTAGTCGCAGGCGGTGTGCTTGTCAATGTAGCTTTCGGTGGGGCCGAAGCCGACAAAGGAAAATCTGTCGTGTGTTTTCGGAACGGCAAATTCTATTCCGAAACGGGGAAGGTATTTCACATAGTCTGCGATTTTATACCTGAGAGATACGGTCAGTTCGCTTCCGGACACGGCGTACTCAGCGGAGAAGTTTACCGCAGGCATAAGGCAGTTGGCTGCAAGCACACCGGTAAATACGTATCCGGCTGCGGTTCTTTGGCAGGATAATATATGCGGCCTGCAGGAGGAAAGCCTGCATCTGTCGGTCCAGTGAGGAATCAGCTCGCGGTCATTGTCGATGTAGCGGGTGATGTTGAAATGTATCGGATTAAGAAGAACTTCCTTACCGTCTGCCTTTATGGAAGTGATTTCGCCGGTGTGCTCGTTGACCTCGATTGCCAGAGCGGAGGTATTTCGTTTCTGTTCAGGAATAACAACCGATTCATCAACTGTGGATTCAACCTTACCGCCATATACTGCTTTCATCTCAAGAGCGTTCGACTTGAGCTTGCGGTCAGGGGTAAGAAGACCATCGGCACAGAAGTTTCCGTCGTGTTCGGATTCGCCGAAGTCGCCGCCGTACAGAAAGCCTCTGGATGTTTTTATGGCGTGGTCGGCCCACTCCCATACAAAGCCGCCCATCATCTGCTCGTTTTCATAGATAAGCTGCCAGTATTCGGCTATGTCGCCGCAGCTGTTGCCCATGGCATGGGTGTATTCGCACAGCACAAAGGGGCGAGTCTCGTTTGGATTATCAAGGACATCGGCCTTGATTTTTTCAATGCTGGGGTACATCATGCTCACCATATCAACAAGGCTGGTGTGGTAATACTTTTCGTCGGCATTCTGAAGCCCTTCGTAGTGTACAGGTCTTGAATCCCTTTGCCTGATATACTCCGCACCGGCAAGAAAGGCTTTGCCGAAGGAACTTTCGTTTCCGAGAGACCAGATGATAACGCAGGGACGGTTCTTGTCTCTTTCCACAAGAGAAACATGACGATCTGTGATGCCGTCGGCAAAGAGCTCGTTCTCAGCGTATTCTTCCCAGAGCTCCAGTTCATATCTGCCGTCACGGGTGCATGCACCGTGCATCTCAATATCGGCTTCGTCCATTACGTAGATTCCGTAATAGTCACACAGCTGATAGAATTCCGGGCGGTTTGGATAGTGAGAGGTTCTTACTGCGTTGATGTTCAGTGACTTCATCAGCTTCAGGTCTTCAACTATGTTGGCAAGACTGACCGTTGCGCCGGTTTTGCAGTTGAAATCATGGCGGTTGACACCCTTGAGCTTGATCGCATCACCGTTGATTCTGAAAACAGAACCGTCTATCGTGACCTCGCGAAAGCCCACCTTCTCCACTATCTTCTCGCCCTCCGCACGCAGGGTGAGAGTGTAGAGGTGAGGCGCTTCGGCAGTCCAGGGGCGGACATTTCTGACCGTTATCTGAGCCGACTGTCCGGCGCAGACTGTTTTTTTCTGTCTGCCCAGTTCCAGTTCAATACCGACAAGACTCTCGTTAGCAAAGGTCAGAACACCGTTGCTGCCGACAAAGGAAGTGCCGATTTTGTAATCAGTGATGTGGTGTTCGGGACGGGTAAGCAGATATACATTTCTGTATATTCCGGAGAATCGGAACTTGTCCTGGCACTCAAGATAAGTGGAAATGCACCATTTTATCACCAGAACATCGATGATGTTTCTGCCGTCCTGAACAAGATCGGTAACATCAAATTCGCTGGTGGCATGGGAAATCTGTGAGTAGCCTTTGTATCTGCCGTTTACATAGAGATAGAATGCGCTGTCAACGCCCTCAAAGTTGAGGTAATAGCGCTTTCTGTTCTGCATGCTTATGGTAAAAGTGCGGCGGTAATGCCAGCAGGGGTTTTCATAAGGAACATGCGGCGGCATGACAGGGAAGGGAAAGCGTGTGTTAAGATACTGAATATGGTCGTAGCCGTGCATCTGTACGCAGGAGGGAACAGGAATAGTGTTCTCAATAACTTCGTTGATATCAGCTTCCTGTACGTTGGAGTGCTGCTTTATCTGCCATTCGCCGTCAAGGGACATAAACTCCGAGCTGGAAAAACGGTCGATTATGCCGTATTTTGTTTTCACTCTGTCCTCGACGGAAAAAGGAATGTAGTAGCTGCGGTGAGGAGCAGTGCCTGTGCGCTCAAAGCTTTCGTATTCTCTCATGTCCGTTCTCCTTAAAGAATTGACTGAATATACTATGTGGCGTTATTTTTGCTTTCATTGGTAATTATTCTGTGCGAATCTGCCGGTCTCTTTCTGTGTATATTTTAACCCGCAGCGGTCGGAACGGCAATAGACTGAGTTAAAGAAAACATGCACAAAATCACTTTTGATATATTGAAAGACAGTTGGATTCACCGTATAATAATTCAGCACAAATTATAAAGCAGGGGAGAGACCGGACTGTGTTTGTCAATGTAGCATATCCTGCAGATGAAAATCCAAACACCGAAGATATGTCGGTGGCACTCAGAATAAACAATTGCGGATACTATCGGGTGCACACCACTCCGATAATCAGAACTGACCACCCGGAAGGGAGGAAAGACTACCAGCTGCTCTATATCGCGTCCGGAAAAGGTCACTTTTTCTTAAATGGTACAGAACGCGTTGTCGAAAAGGGCAACATGATTCTCTACAGGCCGGGCGAGCCTCAGGTGTACAATTATCACGCATCAGACAGGACTGAGGTGTATTGGGTTCATTTTACCGGCTCACAGGCGGAAGCAGTGCTGGCTCACTACGCG
>JAZUOR010000137.1:0-2706 GCA_045604745.1 Acutalibacteraceae bacterium
GGCGCAGACACGACCGTAACCGAAGAGCGTCAGACGGATGAAAGCGGCTTTCTGAGAGCATGCAGTCACGAAGCCGACAACGAGCCCGGCAGCGGTGATACCTCAGCTCACCCCGGATTTCTCGGTTTCCTGTTCGGCTGCACCGGCTGCAGCGACAGCTTCGATGTCAGCTTCAACGAAAACCTCACCGACGACGGGGACAGTGACCCCGACCGCGACCTGTCCGGCGCGCTGTCCGGCAGTGATGCCGAGGTGGACATCTGGCCTCAGCAGGCCGACGACGAGGCTTACATAGCCATGCTCGCCGACCAGCTTGCTTCCATATCCGACAGCTTTATTGCTCTTGGCAGCCTTGACAATTCTCTGGCACAGTACAGCGATCCCCAGCGGGTCAGCGAAAACGACCGCTTCCGTGACATTGCTTCTGAAATCCTGCTCTGGTGCGAGGGTGCAGAGAAATATGACACCTCCGCACTCTCCGGTCAGCAGGCTCTCGAATGCAATCGGCTCAGCATTCAGCTTGCCGGCAGCCTGCGTGGTTACATCGAAGACTATCCCGTCCTGATAACCGGCAGCACATCCGGCACCGACGTTATCGACAAAGCCGACCAGATCAACACGATCATGGCTGACATCGTGGCTCTGTACAATGCTGTGAACAACATCACTTCCGAGCAGCCCGAAACCGCCCTGCCGACTGACATCGCTGAATAAATTACAAGCCATAAAAGTAACCCGACAGCTGTTTTGTGCGGCTGTCGGGTTTTTGGTGGAACTTATTCTGTAAATTCCTGTAACGTTTTCCGTTCCATGCTCGTCTAACGTGCGACGGAACGAAAAGTCATGACGTTTTTCCGCAGACCGGAACGAAAGGCAGGTGAGTATGTGCGTAAAACGGAAGGCCGACCGGACATCTCCAACGAGGTGCTGTGCGCAGAATATGAATCGGTTTACCGATATATCCTGTGCCTTTGCCGAAACGAAGCCGAGGCTCAGGACGTAACGCAGGAAGCTTTTCTGAAAGCCATGAAAACTTCCAATCGCTTTGAGGGCGGCAGCAGTCTGTATACATGGCTGTGCGCCATTGCAAAGAATCTGTGGCTCGACCGCTGCAAAAAACATAATCGCGAGGTTTCTGCAGAGGAGCTTCCGGAATCCGGCGAGGATATTATCCCGTTGGAACAGCGCCTTGTGGAAAAGGACACAGCCATGCACATACACCGGGTCCTGCACGACATCGCCGAGCCCTACAAGGAGGTCTTTTCCCTGCGGGTGTTCGGTCAGCTGGCCTTTGCCGACATAGCAGACCTTTTCGGCAAAACCGACAGCTGGGCGCGCGTGACCTATCACAGAGCACGAAAGCTGATAAGCGAAAGGCTTAGAAAGGACGGAATTTATGAATAACAATAAACTGGACTGCGCGATCGTTCGCGATCTGCTGTCCCTTTACCACGACGACGTTGTCAGTGACACCACCAAAGAGGCCGTACAGAGCCACCTTGAGGTCTGCGAGCCCTGCCGCGAGGAATATGACTCTCTCTGTTCGGCTCTCCCCATTGAAGAAAGTCGTCCCGCAACCGGAAAAAGCTTTGCAAACATGATGCGCAGACAGAAGGCAAAGAAGATATTCTCGGTCATTGCCGCCGTGCTCGTCTCCTGCGCAGTAATCATCGGCGGTTATTTTGCCCAGCTGACCGTGCCCTGTGTCAGCTTCGCTGATGATGTGGATGTGTTAATGACTCACCGCGTACAGACCGAGGATGGCGAACAGTTTTTCTTCATCATCGACCGGCCTATATATGACGGCGCTCTTCATTACACCTTTGGAACTCAGACCGATGAAGACGGCACTTGCCTTGTGCTTGATTTCAGGAAGTCTCTGCTGTGTCTGAGATTCGACGGACACCTTACAGAGACTCTGGCTTATGATGTTAACTATGATGCCGGATTTGCAGGTGCAGCGGATGCCGAAGATATTACAGAAATACGCATCGGCGACCGCGTTATCTGGAGTGAGGAGGAAAACGGAGACGATCCGGTTCCGGAATATGTCTATGATTACTGCGAAAACAACGGTAATATTCTGACCACATGGGACGAGAACTACAACGAAGAAAACCCCGAACAAAGCTCTGTCAGCGCCGGCTACGAAGACGGCCGCAACGTCATCTGGGATTTTCAGGGCAACGTAATCTCTGACTCCATGGAATAGATGCGCGAGCTGATATCCGATTTTACCGCTGGTATTATCGCTGACCAAGCATCCTGATTCCGACGGCAATGCAACGGAGCATCTGACGCAGGAGAACGCTGCAGATCAGATAGCCAGAACCAGGCATTTCCATAATGGTATCAATAAACGCAGTAAAGCCCGCCGCAGGATCATCTCCGCGGCGGGCTCATTTTGCTGTTTGTAAAAAATCAGAACCTGATCGTATCAGGGATGACGAAGTCAGAACTTGATCTTCTCTTCGATGTAGGCGGCGAGGTCGGCGATGGGCATGCGAACCTGCTCCATGGTGTCGCGGTCGCGGACAGTGACACAGCCGTCGGTCTCGGACTCGAAGTCGTAGGTAATGCAGTAGGGAGTGCCGACCTCGTCCTGACGGCGATAACGCTTGCCGATGGAGCCGGTCTCGTCAAAGTCGGTCATGAAGTGCTTGCTGAGCTCGTCACGGATAGCCATTGCGCCGTCGGAGAGCTTCT
>JAZUOR010000138.1:0-4232 GCA_045604745.1 Acutalibacteraceae bacterium
TCGGAAAGGAACATCTGCTTGTCCTCAAGGCTCATGTCGCTGATCTGTGCCTCAAGCTCGGCGCAGATGGGCAGGACCTGTGCTCCCTCTGCTTCGGCGATGGCACACACAGCCTTGTAATTTTCGTTGCCGTCTATGCCTCCGGAAAAGTCGCTTTCGCTGAGGTTGGCAGCATAGATAACCGGCTTGCAGGTTATCAGACCGGCCTGTTCCAGCAGTTTGCTCTCTTCTTCGTCGCAGTCTACCGAGCGGGCGGATTTGCCCTCGGACAGAACGGCCAGCACGCGCTCGTAAAGATCAAGCTCCACCTGATATTTCTTGTCTGCCTTGAGCAGTTTACGGGTTTTGTCCACCCGCCGCTCCATGACCTCCATATCGGCCAGAGCCAGCTCAATATCGATGGTTTCCACATCGCGGGCGGCATCGACCGAACCCTCTACATGAATGACATCGGTGCTGTCAAAGCAGCGCACGACATGAACGATGGCATCCACCTCACGGATGTTGGCAAGGAACTTGTTGCCGAGACCTTCGCCCTTGCTGGCGCCGCGCACAAGGCCGGCGATGTCAACAAACTCCACGGTGGCGGGAGTGAGTTTGACAGGCTTGTATATTTCTGCCAGAGCGTCAAGGCGCTTGTCCGGTACAGTGACCACGCCCACGTTGGGCTCGATGGTGCAGAAGGGATAGTTTGCAGACTGGGCTCCGGCGTTGGTAATGGCGTTGAAAAGGGTGGATTTGCCGACGTTGGGCAGACCTACGATGCCGATTTTCATGTTTTTCAATCCTCTCTGTTGTCAGGGCATAATATAACTAATTATAATATACAATTATATGATTATCAAAGGACAAAGTCAAGCCGCAGAGAAGCTGAACCGGAGCTGCGGTCAAAACGTGTGCGTACCGCATGTTGACAAGCAGCGGGTACAGGTATATAATCAATGTGATATATTACAAATTGAGAATTCATTTATTACATAAGCCCAAATACGGGGGATAAATATGTCAGATACATTTACAGCTATATATTCTGAAGGCGATCTGGTGCTTTCCGGACGGCATCAGCCGGCAGGCAGTCTGGCGGTAATGGCGCTGAATCTGCCGAAATCTGCCGTTTCTGCGATTGAGGCTTTGGCGCGCAGACGGGACGATGCCGGCTCATATGCCCGGTTTCGCGATGAAGTTTCAGCGCTGGAGCTGGTTCTGGATACCGCAGAGCGCACGCCGGTCAGCGACTGCTTTGCGCTGATGGATGACATCATATGTTTCCGCGTGTACGTGCGAAGAGTGCTTTCGCTGCCGCTGAGCGGTCGTGGAGCAGATGATTACCGTACGTTCTGTACCGAGCTTGAATCAATGCGCCGTCAGCTGCGCCGGGAAGATAACCTCCGCCGCACGGTTCTCAGCATGGACATCAATCCGGACGTTGATTTTGTGACGGAAGAAGGACAGCTCTGCGAACGGGTCAGGTTTGGCTCACTGAGAGAGCTGCTGCTGTTTGACCTTTTAAGAGCAATGGAGCGTTCTCACACTCCCAGGGCATGCAAATGCTGCGGAGAACACTTTGTTCCTACACGTTCGGGTGAGGTATACTGCACCGGCGCTGCGCCGGACGGTGACGGAAAGACCTGCCGAGAGGTCGGAGCCCGCCGCAAGTTCGCCGAGAAGCTTTCCGGAAACGATATTCTGCGCATCTATCGTGCCGCATGCGGACGGGTGTACACCCGAAAGAGCCGCGGAGTGCTGTCGGCAGCAGAGGCCTCGGAAATGATACACAGCTGCACCGAGCTTCGTGACCGTGCTCTTGCCGGCGAGCTTACCATTGAAGAGCTGGGAGAGCAGCTGTCCCTTGCCACCGGCAGACGGTGAGTCATGCTGATTTCGGACGTGTCAGCTTGATTTTTGTGTGACAGCCTTTTTATATTGAATCAGCGCATTAAGAAGAATACTGAAGCCCCCCGTCGACCGGAAATATTCCGGCTGATGCGGGGCTTGTTTGTTAGGCTGCTAGATCAGTGATGGGCTCAGCTGTGCAGGGCGGACCCGGTTTCCTTTTTGCCCTGACGCATAACAACAAAAACAACAGCTACCATAGAAAGCAGCACAAGGTTGGCTGCAAAGGCGAGGGCAGAGTCATTGCTGTTGACGGTAACGTCACCGGTGTCAGGGGTCTTGTCGTTGGATGAGGACGCTCCTGCAACGGTGGTAGTCGTGGGCTTTGCGGTCGTAGTGGTAGTCGTAGTGGTAGATCCGCTGCTTGAGTTTTCGGCAACGGTGACCTCTGTCGTGGTCAGCGTCAGTTCGGGAAACTTGGCATTGGTCATGGTGCAGTAGAGTTTTTTGCCGATGAGGTCTGTGCCAAAGGTGAACACGCCGTTTTCGGAGGTAGCGGGAGTCACGACCGAATCATCGGCGGCATTGTACCATGTGTAGACCGTTTTGGTGCCGTCGATGTCGTATTCGGCGGCAAGGTCGGAGAGAGAGGCACCGGCCTTGATGGTTTCGGGAATTGGAACGACGGCCTGGGGGGAGTAACGATACTTTGACAGAAGCTCGCCTGTTATTTCGTCGCGGTACTCGCCATAGACATCCTCAGGAAGAGAAGAGAAGGTGAGAGCATTGCTTTCGCACCATAAGAAGGTATCCGGCGGGTTGTCTATAATCAGAGAGGATATATTGTTATTATCGCAGTAAAGATTTGTCAATTCGGGATTGGAACTGAGGTCAAGTTCGGTTAGCTGATTAGAGGAGCATCCCAGATGCATGAGGTTGGGATTCTTGCTGACATCAAGCTGGGAAAGCCTGTTATTGGCACAAGTAATGGACTCAAGTGACTGGGCTTCATCCAGATCCAATTGGGATAGTTTATTATCCGCGCAGTAAAGATCCTTCAGATTGGGATTGCCGGAGAGATCCAGCTCCGTGAGTGAATTGTATCCGCAATATAGCGTTTCAAGAGAAGAACAGTTGCTTACATCCAGAGAGGTGAAGCCGTTTTCGCTTATGTACGCTGTGGTTATTTCTCCGTCACAGTAAATTTTGACATTCGGTGAAAGAACATATGCCTTGGAATGCATATACCCGCAATCGTAACACTCCGGCTTGCCGTTGCCCCAGTCGACAAACACATTAGCATCGTCGGGCTTGGTGTAGAAGAACAGATCGAACCAGCTGTCTGCAGGCATTTCGGTTGTGAAGGTGATATCCGGGGCCAATGTTTCGTCTGTACTTATGGTAGTGATTCCGGAAGTCAGTTTGGAATCGGGGAATTCTGTGTTGGTTATAGTACAGTAAACGCGGCGACCGACAAAAGAACTGTCAAAGGAAAAGATGCCGTTTGAAGCTGATGAGGGAGTGACCGGAGAATCGGTTTCGGCATCATACCAAGTGAAAACCGATGATACACCGTTGTAGGACACCTCTGAAGATAGATCGATTTTTTCATCTGGAGCGACTATGAGCGGGATGAAAAACGGACGCTGGGTGTCGAGGTTACAACTCAAATGATTGAAAATATCAAGTTTACCATCGTAACTGGTTGAGAAGAGAAGATTATTGTTGTGAGGGTGCACAGTGGTTAGGTTGCTGTTGTTGGAAAGATCAAGGGAAGAGAGCACATTGTCGCTGCAATATAAGGATTTCAGGTCGGTGTTGTTGCTGACATCAAGATCCCGAAGTGCATTGTCGGAGCAGCTAAGGGTGCTCAGCTTGGCATTCTTGGAAACGTCAAGATACTTGATTCTGTTTTGATCACAGTTAAGATTAACCAGCTCGGTGTTCCTGGAAAGATCCATCTCTTCGAGATTATTGTGATTGCAGATGAGTTCGGTCAGCGCAGTATTGTTGGAAGTGTTTAGCTCGGAGAGATAGTTGACGCCGCACATAAGAGTTTTCAGCAATACGTTATTTGTGATGTCGAGGGAAGTCAGATTATTCAGATTAGCAAGAAGATATTCAAGCTTTGTGTGCTTGGTAACGTCTAACTCAGGCAGTTCGCAGCCGCCAACGGAAAGATAATATAATTCCAGATTGTTGCTGATGTCGATTTTCAGAGCGACACCGTCATTTACTATCGAGTTGTCCGAGCAATCAAGATAAGCCAGCGCAGTGTTGTTGCTGGTATCAAGCTCCAGCAGATCATTTGAGCTGCAGTCAAGGTGAGTCAGTTTGGTTTGACTGCTGATATCAAGAGTATCAAGGCTGCTGCCTCCGCAATCAAGATATTCGAGGTC
>JAZUOR010000139.1:0-4994 GCA_045604745.1 Acutalibacteraceae bacterium
AATACAGGGCGGGATATGATATAATAATTCTGCCTTATTTCTTCGGAGTCAGGCGGTTCTGAACAGCAGTGCCGAAGAAGCTGCAAAGTGCGCTGTGTTTCAAAACCGGCATCCGGACGCTCTGTGTGCCGGCTTTTCATGTTTCTTTCAAGGGGGATTAAATATGTACAGCAGCGAGCCTCTTGTCTCGATCGTTATTCCTGTATATAAAGTCGAAAAATATCTGGAAAGATGCGTCCGGAGTGTTGTTGCGCAGACGTACCGGAATCTGGAGATAATACTGGTTGATGACGGCTCACCCGACAACTGCGGCGAGCTGTGCCGCCGGCTCGCGGAACAGGATCCCAGAATCAGTGTTTACCACAAGGAAAACGGCGGCCTGTCGGATGCAAGAAACTATGGCACCAGGAGATCTTCCGGCGAGTATATTGCGTACATTGACTCCGACGACTATGTTGCACCCGACTATATTGAATATCTGTATGATCTGATAAAAAGCAATGAAGCAGACGCTTCGTGCTGCTGCATGGTCAGGACAGAGAATGACACTGTGGACTTTCACTCCAATCCGCAGCTGCCGGAAACACAGGTGCTGTCCGGGTACGAAACCTGTGAGGCGCTTCTTTCGGACTTGGATGTCATGTACATGGTGCTGGTTACCGCATGGGGGAAGCTTTACCGCAGTGAGATAGCAAAGAAACACCCTTTCCCTTTCGGAAAAAAGCACGAGGATGAAGCAACAACCTGCAAATTTTACCATGAAAGCAGCAAAGTAGCAGTCGGAAACAGATGCCTGTATGCGTACTTCCAGAATCCCGGAGGCATTATGAACAGCCGGGGAACGGATCTCAATATGGACGTGCTATGGGCGCTGTCCCATCGCGCGGAGTATTTTGCTGAGAAGGGCGAAACAAAGCTTGAGCAGCTTTCGTGGGATATGATGCTTTCCTACCTGATTTCCGATACGGTCAATAATAAAGGCAGATGCGACAGGATGTTGCGGGAGTTTTCCGCCGGCAAGAGTCTGTCTCAGGACGCACAGAGGAAGCTGAAGCTGTACAATGCCTCACCGTCCCTGTACAAGCTTTATTACAGAACCAAAAGGTCGCTGAGCAGGGTCGTCCGAAACAAGCTGCACGGCTGATTTGCCGGAGTAGAATAAGCTGAGCCTAAACAGAGAAGTGCGGTCTGCCTGCCGGTAAACCGCACTTCTTTTTCAGATAATAAATAAGAGATGACAGAGAACAGATAATTTTAATGTTCTTAAACAACATAAATGAACTCAGTCCGGTTATCACTGCAAGGAATGTGTTGGAATCGGTCACAAACGCATATGACATATTTCTGCCAAGTTTTGTTCCCAGCCATGAGCATGCCACGACTGATATCGCAGATAATGCAACGGAAACGAATGTCATAATTGCCCAGAAAGACTTGCTGTCAAATATTCTTTTGGGATATAGGCGAATATAGGACGCCAATAAATACAAGACCATGTACCATGAAACATAATTCATTGATACATATAACGACGGCACTGTACCAAACAGCACATAAGTAAAAAACAACAGTAAAAGAAGCCTTATATGCTGCTTCTCATTCAGATTATGAATCAAAGCATTTATGAAAGGTATGCACAGAAAGAAAATGAGATATGTACCTGTGAAATTCTGCGCAATCTCCGTAAACGGTATTAACGCCATCAAAAAAGATTTCAGCGTAAACTGGGCATATCCGGATGCTGCAAATATGCCGTTTATTACAATGCGATAGAATAGCACCTCAAAAAGCAGCCTGACAAATTTCTTAAACGTTATTTGCGATTTGCACATAAAATATCCTGTGATCAGAACGAAGCAGTTAATGCCGGTTTTTCCCCATGCTCCGAACAAAAGCAGGACAGGACATCAGCGTATATGGGACCACCCGCACCAATTAATCCTGAATTAACCACATAGTGGTGTGCAACGATCAAAAGCATTGAGATAATGCGATATAACTCAATATTTGAATCCCTTAACCGGACAGTGGTGGTTTGTTTTTTCGTTATCTGTTCAGTCATTCGAATCGCTCCTGATTTCAACAATAGTGAATGATTCTTTACCAAAAACAGTGTAACAAAAAGCTGTCTATAAATCAATTGAAATAATTACGCAAAAAGTCTGTCCGGCAGCAGGAAAAACGTGCCAGGAGGGATTCAAATATCCCCAAGGCTCGCATCCTGCGCGGTGATTTTCGCGGCGGCTCGTGCACAACTCCATGCAGACAAAAAGCCGACCCACCGCCAAAAGGTGATGAGTCGGCTTTGCAAGTACGCTGCGAAAATGATGACAACGGAGAATTATTGTGCTGATTTGAACTTATGCTGAATCACTTGCTTTTTGCCGTATTGAGCGTTGACACCAGAATCCGCTTTATTTCAAGGCAATCTGCAATGAGCGATTTGCCCTCTGCTTCTGTGAGGTATTCGGTCATAACCAGCAGCCTGAGCCAGTATTCCGTTTCGGCAGTTTCTTTGAGGGATATCTGCAACTTGGCAATAAAATCTGCCTTACTCACGCCGTACACTGCTTCGTTGGCGTTGGCCCCGATGCTTGTGCCGCTGCGGATGAGCTGCTTGGAGATAATAGACTCTTTCTTTTCCCTGATAAGGTACTGATACAGCTTGACTATGCGAGCCGCGAATTTCAGGGATTTGTCGAGGAGGACATTGCTTTCTTTCATTATGATCACTTTCTTTTAAAGAATAAAGAATAGAGAATAAAGAAGAAAGAATAATACAGAAACGCCCAAGTAACATTGTGCGAACTTTATTATTTATTCAATATTCTTTATTCTCTATTCTTTGAGCCTTCGAAGAAGGCGTTTCTGGCCCGCCCGGAGGGATTCGAACCCCCGATCTTCAGAATCGGAATCTGCTGCGTTATCCAGCTGCGCCACGAGCGGGTATGTGATTTTGTTAATTGTCATCTTGACAGCCTATACATTATATCACCGGACAGCAAGTATTTCAACTGTTTTTTTGCTGCCGTCACAACCGCTTTGCGTGCGTCTTTGCGGTCTTTCGACCCGGATTGATTTCTTTTGACAGATGCAGTGAGCGGTGGTATAATTCTGACGACGATGGGCATGTTATTTTTGCCCGGAATGTTAAGAAATGAGCGCGAATTTCCTGAATATGATGTACACTGAAAGGATAAAAGACCATGGATTATCTTGAGCATGCACGCTCGGTTTTTGCCGCTGATCGTTTTGCCACTGAGGTCACCGGTATCGTTATAGAGGCTGTTGACAGGGACTACGCCAGATGCTCCCTCCAGCTGACACCCGCACACATGAATGCCGCAGGAGTGGCTATGGGCGGAGCCATATACACGCTGGCCGATTTCACCTTCGCGGTGGCATCCAATTCCGAGGCAATGAATACTCTGTCACTCAATGCCAACATAACCTATCTGAGCCCCGCCACGGGAGGAAAGCTGACTGCGGAATCCAATTGTGTGCGCTCCGGACGGAACACGTGCTATTTTGTCATTGACGTAACCGACGAATCGGGACGGCTGGTCGCTTCAATGACGACCACAGGCTTCCGCAAGAGCTGATGGATAATATTCATAGCATATATACTGCCCCTGTCTGCAAGGACGATGAAATGTCATCCTGCAGACAGGGGCAGTCAGCTTGCTTGCCTGAATTTACACAGCGCGCTTATTTCAGCCGGAGAATATGCAGAAACTTTTTAATGACCCTCTTAATGAAATTTTTTGAAAATATAAGTGGCTTGGTGCGGTATTTTTTCTGAGGGGCATCAAGAAACTTCTGCAATGCCGCCAAGGTGTTTTCCCATTCAGAAAGCACCAGATGCTCCTTTGGCGAATGCCAGTTATGATAACCCACGCCGATGTTTACTCCGCAGACGTGCCGGCACAATATCTGCAGATCGGTGCCGCCTTTGGCATGGCTGTCCTTAAAATGCTGCGCTTCGATAAACCGTCTGAACTTTCCGGTCACATCGACCTGATTGAAAAGACAGCTGTTTGTACCGGCCCAATCAAGCTCCATCATGAAGCAATGCCGGTTGAGCTCACGGAAAAGCCTTCGGTTGGTGCTGCGCAGGTATCTTGCGCCGCGCTTGCCGTGCTCTTCGCCATCCAGAAGCAGCAGGCTGTGTCCGGAGGAGCGTAATTGCCATAGCATGGCACAGCCTGCACGATCATCTGCGCCTATGCCGAGCTCAGGACTGCCGCTTCGGAAAGCTCCGTTTTCAAAGACCACAGGGTGTTCCTGCGCGGCAGCACTGCCGTATGCACGGTCCCATATCGTATCAATATGCGATACCAGAACCACCCTGTCCTCTCTTGCTCCGGGAATGTATACATATCTCTGCAATGGCTCGGAGCCGCACCCGGTTACAGCACCGGGCAGAGAAGCAAACCGGTCGAAAACTGCGTCACCCGAATCCAGCGGCGTATTCAGAAATTCCAGCAATGTTTCAATGTGTTCGTTGTTCATACAATCACCTTATGTAATTATATCAGCATACAGCGAAAAATGCAAATTGCCCGAATGCTTCCTGTGCTGTCCGGCAGGCAGAAAAGAAGTAATTTTAACAAACTGAGCACCGGACTCCACTGACGGATGTCCGGTGCTCAGATATAATTATTCCTGACTGTGATTCAACGGTCTGTCTGTCAGTTGCCGCTGATAATTTCGTCCTTTGCCTTCTCCATGGCGGCGATAACACGGTCGCACCATGCGTCAAACTCCGGGTCCTCGACCTGAAGCTCAGGATGCTGAAGGAGATTTTCCACAGTGGCTCTGATGCCGGTGTCGCAGCGAACGGTAGCCACGAAATCGGGCACGGCGCGCTTGAGCTTGGAGTTGTCAAACACGACCGAATTGGACTTGTCGCCGATCAGGCTGCCCTCGAAGTCGTAGGAGCTGGTCTTCCAGAGGAAGTCGGAGGGCACATAGTAGGGCTTGAGCTCCTTGCC
>JAZUOR010000140.1:0-2214 GCA_045604745.1 Acutalibacteraceae bacterium
CGCCGAGCAGCTGAAGCTGGTGTCCTCCTTCGACTGGATCAACTTCGAGGCCCTTTCCGGCGTCGGCGATATGATCCGGGAGGTTTTCTCCGAGGGGCAGGCAAGAGATTTTGTCAGCGCAGATAGATGCAAAGCAATCATTGCTTCCGTTGAAGAGCGTATCCGCACGCTGTATGAAATTGCGCAAAGTGGATCTGTCAACGACAAACATGACAACATCCACGATGATGTGGAAGAAGATATTGCAGAGGATTATTCCTCGAAATGAAGAAATACGACTATGCCGGCCAGAAAGGGCTGATGCATGGTCGTATTTTGCTTTTGTGTGCTGTATGTGGTTATGATATGTGCTATAATGAATCCATCATGAAGGGAGTCCTGCAAACAAAAGTCAATAGCAGAAACAGAAAAAGTCCCGCAAATTATGCGAGACTGAGAAAGGGTATAACAAATCAGACCGGAGAGAACAGGTCTCGCCAGCCTGGATGACGTTCAGTTGTTAAGGGTCACTTCTGCTCTGCCGCTTGTTTATCGAATGCCTCCAGGCATTCCTTCACACGGGCGTAATAAATGCGTAGAAACTTGTTCTGTGCTGCGGTCATGTAGACGAAATACGGCTTGCCCTCGGCACGTTTCTTGTCGAGGAACTGGTACACCGGTTCATCTGCAGGAGCTTTTCTAAGGTAGGTGCAGACGACTTGGTACAGCGTTTTCCTTAAGTGCGGCGAGCCTCTCTTCGTGGTAGGGTTGCTCTTGGAAACGTGCTTGCCAGACTCATCCACCGCAGGATCGACACCGGCAAACCCAACTATAGAGCTGCGGCGAGGGAAACGGCGCACATCGCCGATCTCAGCTATGAGTTGTGCTGCAGTGGTCTCACCAACGCCGTACATGGCCCGCACAGTTTCGTATTCAGGAAGCTGAGATGCAAGTCGTGTCATCTCTGCACGCAAAGCAGCCAGTGTGGTCTTGCCTGCCAAAAGTTGCTGCGCTGCTGTAGTGATGAGCAGCTTGGTGTTGTTATTCTTCGGCAGAGTCGTAAAATGACCACAGCTGCTGGCGTAGAGATCCGATGCTTTTTCTCCGCTGAAGTTATATCCCTTGCGTTTGCACCACTTTTGGTAACGCTCTGCGAATGCCTTTTCGCTAACCCGGCAGATGCAGTCACAGTGCCAAAAGGTCATAACAAAATCCACCCATTTCTGATGACCGTCTGCCCGTTCCGGGCTGGAGAACAGTTCGTTTACACCAGGAAATGTCTTATCGGTAAGCGAAATGAGATTGTTTTGCAGTGATATCACCGTTTTCATGTAGAGGTTGTACTGGCGGCTGCACAGCTTCAGTTGTTGTCTGATTGTGTCCATAGGAGTATATTCCCGCAGATCCACCCAGTTGTCAAGGCCATACTTGGCGATTTTCATGGCGTCGGCTTTGTCGGTTTTGACCTTTCGGATAGAGCCGTTCCCACTCTGCTTAATGAACAATGGGTTCAAGACACAGACATAGATGCCACGCTCATGCAGCGCTGCAGCTACTGGCTCATGGTAACGCCCGGTGGCCTCCATGATGACACGGGTATCTTCTCCCAATGCGATGATGGTGTAAGCCATCTGCTCCAAGCCGACTTCGGTATGGAGAAACTCTTGTGGCAGCATTGCCACTTCACCCATTGGCCGTAGGACAGCCACCATACTTTTCCCTTTGGAAATATCGATTCCAACTGCGTTCATGTTGCTCCTCCTTCTGATTGGATATGGCGTTCCGCCTTTTACTCATTGCTTGTTCAATCTCCTGGGTGACACGAACGCACCGAAAACGGTGGAACAACCTGCGCAAATCGAATGCTGCGAACGAGAGAGGCGGCTGACGGACTCCCTTGCGGGCGTGCTAGCCCAAGGTGGCTGCGTCAGGCCACTTACGCTCTCATTCTAACAGCTTCAGCTTTGAGATGGAAAAAGACACGGCTGGCTGCCGTGCCTTGAACCGCAACTATATTGTAGGAGGTGGCGATATGGGTCTCTTTGATGGGCATCATCCGTTTGACTTTAACCGAGATGGAAAGCGGGATATGCGAGAACGCTTTCTGGAATATATGATTTACGAGGAATGTACGAAACCGGATCCTGCCCCTGACTATGGAGGCTATGGATGGGGAAGTGATAGTTCCTGGCAGGATGACTGCGAGGATGGAGAGGAATATGGTCTGGATCCCTA
>JAZUOR010000141.1:0-12542 GCA_045604745.1 Acutalibacteraceae bacterium
CATGTTCTGAACGGTGTAGTGGATCTGAGCATCCTTATCAACAATGTAGTTGGTGTAGGATGTGCGCTCGGCAACGCTGGCGTAGTCAACGTTCAGTCCGTCGTACTTGTAGAATATCTCAGTCTGTCCATACTTGTAGAAAACAGGGAACAGGAAGGAGAACAGGAACATGGCCGCCAGAATGACTGTTCCGGCGATGGCCAGCTTGTTGCGCACAAAACGGTTGAATACCATTCGGCCGGGGCTGAGCACCTTGACTCGCTGGGTATCGTCCAGAGCGATCTCTCCGTCGTGGAGAGTGCGGCCTTTTTCTTCACGAGCCTCTTTCTCCTTGAGGACTTCATTGAAATTCTTCATGTCGCACCTCCTTTAGTGTACTCTGACGCGCGGATCGACCACAGCGTACAGGATGTCGGAAATAAGCGTTCCAAGCAGCGTAAGGATGGAAATGAACGCCAGATAGAACATGGTAAAGGGAATATCGCCGCGGATCATCGACTGGTAAGAGGTAAAGCCGATGCCGGGGATTGAGAACAGCTGCTCGGTGATCAGTGCACCGGAGAACAGACCGGGCAGGGAACCGCCGAGAATGGTAACAATGGGAATGAGTGTATTTCTGAACGCATGGTAGCCGATGACCTTGCTTTCGGGAAGACCCTTGGCACGGGCTGTGCGGATATAGTCGGCGTTGAGCACCTCAAGGGTGTTGGCGCGGGTATATCTCATCAGGCCGCCGATGCTGACAATTGTCAGAGTAAGAGCAGGCAGCACAAAGTGGGAAACCACGTCAAAGAACTGTCCCACCGGGGTCAGATTGATGTAATCACGGCTCTGGAAGCCGCCGATGTCAAACCACCCCAGCTGCACCGCAAAAATCATTTTGAGCATGATAGCCGTAAAGAACGTGGGCAGTGAAATACCTATGAGCGACACAACGGTTATGGTGTAGTCGGTCAGGCTGTACTGCTTTCTTGCGGCAAGAACGCCCAAAGGGATAGCAATGAGTATCTCAAGAACGAAGGAAACTGCGCCCAGAGCGAAGCTGTACCAGATAACATCCTGGAACTTTTCGGTGACGGGCACGGTCCATGCCCAGCTTTCGCCGAATTCGCCCTTGACCGCCGACTTGAGCCAGGTCAGGTAACCCTCAACAACGCCCTTGTCCATACCGTACTGGGCATTGAGTTCCTCCAGCCACTGAGCCGCGCTCTTCATTGAGCCGGGCTTTGCAGCCATTTCGCGTGCCATGTTCTCAACATAGCTCGAAGGAAGCGAGTACATCAGAACATAGACTATGAACATTACGAAAAAGAAAATTACTGTGCAGGTCAGTAATCGCTTGATTATGAATTTTGTCATAAAACACACCTACCAAAAAGAGTTCGTCCTTCGGTGACGGCAGCAGAACTGACCCCGAAAATAGCGAAAAACCAAAGGGACCAGTAAAACTTGCATGATGCAAAAAGGGGTCATCAGCGCCCGTGACGGGCGCTGATGACGCATAAGATCTAAACGCCTGAATTAATTGCGTTGTGAATCAGTCTTTCCGGATAAACAGTATGATCTGTCAGCTGATTATCAGGCTTCGGGATTCATTTCCAGCAGCTCGATGTCGTTCATCCAGCCCCAGAAGGTGGTGATGTCGGGAGTGACGGTTTCCATGTTGACGCGCTCAGAGGAGAAGATGATGCAGTTCTGTCTCTGATAGGTCGGGATCTCGCAGGCCCAGTCGAGGATGAGGTCGAGGCACTGCTTGTAGGTTGCCTTTCTGAAGCTCTGGTCGGTGGAGGAACGGGCAGCCATGATCAGCTCGTCCAGCTGTGCATCGGTGATGCAGTAGTGGTTGGAGTTGGTGGAGCCTTCCAGACCGGCGCAGTTGGAGCTGTGATAGATCTGATACATATCGGGATCGATGGTTGCGCCCCAGGCAGCAGCCCAGATCTCACAGGTGTTGGCATCCAGAGCATCCCACAGGATGGAGGAATCGGAGAGGTCGGTGACCTGCAGGTCGATGCCAACCTCAGCCAGAGCTGCGGAAGCAGCGGTAGCGATACCGAATACGGGGTGGTCACCAACGCCGTCAGCGGGGATGGTGAATTCGTAGGTCAGGGAAGCACCTTCGGGAGCAGCGGTGAACTTACCGGCAGCGTCGTCCCAGGTGTAACCGGCAGCCTTGAGGAAGCCGACAGCGGCCTCAAGAGCAGCGGCATAGCGCTCTTCGTCGTTCATGGAGTCGGTGTAGATGCTGTTGCCGTCAACGTCAACGGAGTAAGCAATCTGATAACCCTCGTCGGAAGGCTTGGGAGCAGCCCAGGAGGTGTTGGAGATGGGATACTGGATAACAGAGGCGCGCTCGCCGTAGTAGGAATTGATAACGGTGTCACGATAAGCGGAGAACAGGGTGGCAAATGCCTTACGCAGGTTCTTGGAAGCGTCGCTGTCGGACTCGCCGCCAACGTTGACGGTCTTGGCGCAGATGCCGATGTAGCCGTAGCCCAGATTGTCAACAGTGTTGGTGGTGATGACGGGACCGGTCAGCTCATCGTTGCCGTTGTAGGTCTTGATGGAATCAACAACGTCCTCGCTGATGGAGGGATCGGAGATGTCCAGGCTGCCGGTGGCAACACCGGTCATCTTGTCAGCCTCGGAAACTTCCTGGAACAGGATGTTGGTGATCTTGGGAGCGCCGTTGTAATACAGGTCGTTCTTCTCGAAAGTGACAACGCCGTTCTCATAGCTTACGAACTTGTAGGCACCGGCACCCAGAGGCTGGGTGGTCTTCTCCTTGATGGAGCTCAGGTCGCCCTTGTCAAAGCCGAACATGTTGTTGTCGTAGTCATACTTGGCAACATCGCCGTAGTAGTGCATGGGGGCAACGGAGACAGCCAGCTGATAAATAGCGGTGGCGTCGACCTCGGTGAGGCTGACGGTCATGGTGTTGTCGCCGGTCTTCTTGATGCCGGAGATGTTGGGAGCAGACTCGGAGGTGGAGATACCGGCTGCGAACTCGTCAGCACGATCGCCCAGAGCCTCGGTGATGAAGGCGCTTATGGAAGTGCCGGCGGTCTCGTAGTTGATGCCGTTGTCGGACAGGTCGATGCCGTAAGTGTCAACCATTGCACCGAAGAAATCCTCGGTGGTTGCGCCCTCAGGCAGCTCATAGCCCCACAGAGCAGCGGAAGTGGTGACGTCAACTGCGCCGTAATCAGCATAGTTGGCCATGCAGTAGTCAACGATCTCCTGAGCAAAGTTGGTACCGCCGGTGAGGAAAGCATTCCAGTAATAAGCGGTCTGCTCTTCGGTGGCGAACTCGCTGACATTGCCGGGCTCGGCAGCGATGATCAGGTTGGCCAGAGTGTCCATACCTGCACGGTACTCTTCCAGACCCTCGATGGGCAGAGCGTAGAAGGTGCTGCTGCCGTCATAGGTGGGGTCGGCCAGAACGTACATGTTGAAGATAACGTCGTCAATGGTCAGGTCGTCGCCGTCGGAGAAAACGATGTCATCGCGGAGCTCGAAGTTGTAATCGACAGTACCGTCGGAATTCTCAACGATCTCGCAGTCGGCGATGCCGGTGTAGAGGTAGTCGGTTCCGTTGTAGTTGTTGGTCTCACCCTCGATGCCGTTGAGGATGATGTTGCCGCCGCGGTCATTGCCCAGCAGACCGACGGAAACCATGCTGGCAACGTCCTGGTCATAGGCAGAGTCGGCGAAGAAGGGGCTGAACTTCTCGGAGAAGTTTGCGTAGCCAACGACAAGAGTGTCGGCACCCTGATAGGTATCGACATCAGTTGCGCTGACATCAGCTGCGCTGGTAACCTCGGAGCCTTCCGGCTGCTTGCCGCATCCTGCCAGAGCGGATACGGTCATCATGGAAGCAAGGACAAGCGCAAGAATCTTTGTGAGCTTTGCTTTCATTTGTTTCTTCCTCCAGTATAATGTAGTATGTATCATCCGCAGCGGAACTGCGGGTACATTTGATAATAAATCGGGTTCACTCAGGTTTTGCGGCGGAAACGCGCACCTCAACGCAGCTCCGTCTGACAAAGCACAGCACGCAAGCCGCCTGTGCAAGAGCCAGAAGCACAACAAAAATGATGTCAGCCGGCAGCATGAGTTCATTTCTGAACATCACCGCGGCGATCAGTGAACCAATAAGCGCTGCACCGTTGAGAAGCATGGCCATCAGCGCCCCGCCCGAAAAGCGATCACGCATGCGTTCGGCATATTCCCGTGTCATGGGAAGCCTTGCCCGAAGGAGCATCCAGACACCCACAGTAACAAAACCAAACGCCAGCAGAGCAAACGCCTGCGGCATGAGCACCCACATGCAGCGGGCACAGCGGGTGTTAAGGCTCAGCGCAATCAGCTGGGACAGCCAGAAAAGAAGAACACAGCCGATCAGCTGCGGTTTTGCCCGCCTGAGTTCTCCGTCATCTGCCGAAAACCCGTAGCCGTCACCCTTGTAGACCGCTACGGTTCTGAGCTTGCCGGATCGTCCGGGTACGTTCTCCAGCCGGTAATCTCCGGCATATTTTCTGAACGACATATGCACACCATCCCTGTCTGTATGACAGCCTGTCCGCGGCTGCACCGAACAGCAGGGCAATAGTGTCACACATGTACATTATAAAAAATTACAACGTATTTGTCAAATAAAATTACTCACTTCACACAAAATATATGAAAAAGCATATAATATTCAACTTTTGTCAACCTCTGTCAGCCGGCAGAATAAATCCCGTTGCTTTCATTGTACCCATCAATGCCGATGCATTCCCGCACACGGGCAAAGGTATTATATCCCATCAGTCTGAACGTGGTTTTCCGGTTTTTCCAGCTGTGCCGGATGTACACCAGATCCTCGCCGTCTTTCTGGCCTGCATCGAACACCTCTATCACTGCTCCGTCAGCGAAAGTGACCTTCACGCAGGGCATTTTATCCAGCCCCAAAGCAAACAGACTGAGATCGGTCTCTGTGCGGCTGACCGCTCGCAGAAAAGCATCAATATTGCTGTAGGTCAGCTCGGTGAGGGTTCCGTCAACGTCCTCCCCCACATTTGCCCCCGGCTCATGTGCCGCATAAATAAGATGATTGCTGCACTGACGCTTATGGGTCATAAATGCCGTGGAGCGCCCTATGCCGTATCCGATGAGCACGGTCAGCAGCAGCAGGAGGAGAATAACCGGAATTATTGTTTTTTTCATCTGCCATTATCCCCCTTTGCCGCCCGGCCTGTGCGCGCTCAGGCATCACTTTTTTTTAGTAATATGGTTTGGGATATGATATCATAACCGTCGCGTTATTTCAATATACAAAATCATGCAGCACCTTGGTTATGCTGCTGATTCAGCTGAGAGCGACCGCGTTTTCGTCTATCCTTCGCACGACGCTGTGGGTGTATATCTCAAAATGCTTCGTCCAGAAGCCCCGCGCCGTGGGATTGAAGCTTTCGCAGTCGACTCCCAGCCGCTCGAAGCCCTCCGAGCGCAGAACGGACAGTGCGTATCCCAGCAGAGCCTGCATCACACCGCTCCCCCTGAACTCAGGCAGGCAGTACGCACCGCAGATGTTGAGCATGCCGGGGGAATATGCCGCAAAGTTTTCTCCCTCCGGCTTCATTTCGATGTATGCCGCTGTCCTTCCGCCCACCTCCGCAACAAAGGTACGGGGCGGTTCTGCCTCCTTCCTGCCGATCCAGTCTGCTTTTTCCTCCGGAGACTCTTTAAGAAAACACGGACTCTGTGCCAGATGGTCAGAAAGCCCGCGGCGCATAGCCCGGAGCTCACACTGACGGTCGGCAGACAGCTCACAGCAAACACAGTTTTCCGCCTGAGCGCAGTCAAAGTCCTCTGTCCAACGGATAAGGTCAATGCAGCGCAGACCAAAGCCGTATTCGAAAAAGGCCTCGTTGGCGGCGGCGTTGTGGGCGTAGAGGGTGACAGTGTGGCTCACAGCTCCCACCTTCACCCACTTTTCCGCCGCAGCCTGATACATGCGCTGATATATCTTCACACGGTTTTCTTTCACCGCTCCGTGGGCGTGCAGAGGAGAAAACACGCCGCGGACATTCTGTGTCCAGAAAACCGGCTCCCACGGTCCGTACGCTCCGAGAAAGCCCAGCAGCCGGTCGTTCTCCACCGCAGCCACACCGAGCCCGTTTTCCGCCAGCTCATCAAAAAACGGCGGAAGCGACACATCTGCGGGAAGTGCCGGTACGGCTTTGCGTTCCTCGGCATAGTTTTCCATCGCCAGACGGCGTGCGGCGGGTATGAGTTCTTTCGCAAAGTCTGTAATTTTCATCATTCAGCAAATCCTTTCACAGCAAAAAACAAAAAGCACCCCCGGAAAACCGGAAGTGCTGAGATTTACTGTTCGAACGAATGCAGGGATGCCTATTCTGTGCAGGTCGGGTGAACAGCATTGCTTCCAATTTTCTTCAGGCGTAAAGTTTTCATACAGCTGTTCACCTACCTTTCTTTTGTGTGTTAATTCTATCACTCCGGAGGCGAAAAGTCAACAGCCACTGCATTCAGAACCGATGAACACAAATGCTGCCGAAGTCGCCCTCGCGGCAGTAACGTACGGTTCTTTCGCCGCAGGAATACACAAAGGAGACACGGGTCTCCCAGTCGCCGGTTTGCGTGTCGCCTGAAGCAGCTTCAGCGCATCCGCCGCCGATAAGCCGTCACCTGCGGCACGGAGCATACGGGCAGCTGTATCGCAGCGATCCTTGCCGTAATGCCCGGCATCCTCCGTCAGGTCGGCAGGCTGCTCCAGCAGAGAAAAGTTGGTCATTACCGCATATTTTCCCTTGTGAACAAACGATGTGCACATATATTATTCTCCTTGGCTTGCGGCGGTATCAGTTCCCCTTTGCAATGAGCGCGCTGACCTCGTCCAGAGTGGGTGGATTGAGGGGCAGCGGGAAGCGGGAAATGGCAACGCCCGAACAGGCACTGGCAAAACGGACAAGCTCTTCGTCCCCCATGCCGTGAAGCAAAGCGTAAACGCAGCCCGCCTTGTAGGTATCACCTGCGCCGAGGGTGCTCTTCACCTCAACGCGGAAGGGCTTCATGCGTTTTATCTCCTCTCCCCTGCGTCCGAAGAGCATCTCTCCCGCGCCGGCTGTAATGATGGTCAGACCGTCGGTGTTCGCCTGCATGAGAGCCATCACTTCCTCGCGGCTCATTCCCTGATAATGCCAGCCGAGGCACTCTCCGGACACAACGTTTACCGCAGCGTTGCGATGGAGGTATGAATCGTGCATGCTGTCGATGGTAACATAGGGAATGTTATGCCTGACGCAGATCTGCGCTGCACGATCGGATTCCTCGCGGAAGAACGGGTCTATGGCCGCTGCACGGCAGCCGACTATGTCCTCCTCTCTGGGGACGCTCCACCATCTGCGATTCTCGCCGAAGAGAGTCTGGAATCTGCCCATGGGCGAACGGACAAGACCGGCAATAACCACATAATCCATAACTCCCGGATCATCCTCCACAAATTGCAGAGCAGAAAGATCCACGCTTTTCCCCTTGTAGAATTCCCTCAGCATGGGAGCCACCTCGGTGCCGATGTGAGTACCGTCCATGCGCACGTTCACGCCCAGTGAGCTGAGCACTGTGCAGGCGGTGCCGGTTTCTCCACCCGGCAGAAAATACTGTGCGTCAATTTCCGAATACTCGTCCGGCTCAAGAAATCCGCCCCTCAGCAGAAAGGAATGAGTGCCCAGCACCTGACCAAAGAGATATGCGTCCGCTTTCATGTGAAGTCCTCCTTAATAATGTGCGTTGATGTTTGTCAGCTCAGCATAATTAAAATATCATGTTTCAATGATGGTTTTTCTGCACCATGAATACAGCAGAGAGAATGCTTTATCAAACTCATACATCATCCCGCTGCTCAATGAGATGGCTGTCTCCAGAACCTGCCGGTCTTTTCCGGACAGTACTTCCAGCAATTCATTTTTTGTCCCGACGAACTGACCGCTTTTCAGATAATGGAGATTCTGCAGAATAAAGAATACCGACTTGTATGCATAAGGAAGCAGGTTTTCGTTTTCTTCCTCCGACGCGTGGACATAACGGTGGCATATTTCGTGATAGAGGTTGCCGAGGCTCAATTTCACGAATAAGTGCACATGGTCATGCGTGTATTCCGGAACAAGCTCAGCAAGCACTCCGAAATAATCTTTGGTGGTGTGGAGAAGATGGCAGACCTCAAGAGGGTTCCAACGCTTCAATTCCTCCTCGCCGCAGATGAATCCGCAGGATTTTTCGCAGTTTTCAAGGGTGGCGATTGCCCTTTGATACGCTGCAAGATCATCTGTTGTCATGTCCCTTACCACAACCATAATGTCAATGTCGCTGTTTTCGCCTGCTTCGCCTCGCAGATAGCTCCCCTGAAGCCCTACATACAGCAGACGCTCATGGTACGCTGTATGCAGCAATTCGATCAGCGATTGAATGTATCTGTCCGGATCAAACATAGTCATCCTTCCTCCATAGATGCTGTCATGCGCCCTCCTGTAAAAGAGAGCCTCAGCAGCCTTCGTTCACCTTACGGATATATTCCTCTCTGGGTATCATGGGTGTTTCCAGTTCCGAGATGGTCTGTGGGGAAAGCGTCATCGACGCGGCATATTCTTCCCCAGCCTTTTCAAACCGTTTCAGCAGCGGTCCGGCGACTGCAGCTGCCTCAGGAATATTCAGCAGAGGAGTTTCCGGAACGCAGACCATATCCGGTTCGCCGAAGCAAACCCTGCACATGGTTCTGAGACCGTCAAAATTGCCCTCCCAGTCCGGGAAACCGCATCCGCTGATGACCAGTGTATGTATTGAGGAAAAATCCACCAGCGCTTCGTGGCGAACGGTCCCGTCCTCCTGCTGCACCATGTTCATTCTGACCAGCGGAATGGTTCGATCCAGCACAGCCTTCAGGTGAGAAGGCATTCCATAGCAATACAGCGGAAAACTCCATATTATCAGATCTGCGCTGCGATACACATCCAGAATGGCATTCTGATCATCGCAGACAACACAGTGACCATCCATCCGCTGCCAGCAGCCAAAGCACCCCTTGCAGGGGGCAATGTCTTTTTCGATAACATTTATGACGTGAACTTCATTTTCCTGTTCTTTGTTGATGCCCTTCAGAAACGCGTCGGTCAGCCGGATGGTATCGCTTTTCTTTTTCGGACTTCCGTTCAGCACAAGAATTTTCATGAACTTTTCACCTCATAAGAGTCAATAAAATACCGGACAAACGTCTCTGTTTTCTTCATCGCCTCTCCCTTTCTGTCCGGCTCACGGTCGCAAAGATGAACAAGCGATGAGACAGGCGCCGTGTACATTAAGGCCAGCATGGCAGGGTCGCCTTTTTTCAGCACGCCGTCTGCCATCATTTTTTCGAATATCCTGACGAAGATATTTGCTGTGCCCTCAAGAAAATGCTTTGTGGCAAGCCTGCACACGCGCTCATCGTGGAACTGTTCGGTAAGCAGCAGCTTTCTTGTCAGAATGATCTGAGGATCGTTTACGGTAAAATCAATCATTCCCAAGGTCATCCGCAAAAGCTCTTCGCCGGATTCCGGAATTGCCGGCAGCTTCTCCGCCGAGCCAAACCGCTCGGCATAATAGGCTTCCATTTTGTCAAGCAGCGCGTTCCATATAGCCTCTTTGCTCTCATAATGCTTGTATAAAGCCGATTTGCTCAGTCCAAGCCGTGCGGCAAGATCGCGCAGATTTGTACCCTTGTAGCCGTTTTCGGCAAACATAACCAGTGCTTCATCAAGAATTCTGTTTTTCGTTGTTTTTTCCATTTTTCCTCCTCGCAGAACAGGTGACCATTTGGACACCTGTTATTATAGTGTCCACACGGTCACCTGTCAAGAGACTTTGGAGCAGCGGCAGAACCTCCCTCCGGAAGAAAGCAGATCGCCATTTATATGTTTTTATCGTTTTTTCATTATTTCTCTTTTATTTGATCGACAGCTGTGATACTATTACTATGAAAAATTATGGCAAACGTCAGAGCAATCGGAAAACCGGATAAAAAACCAGAAAAGGATGCGTAGATAATGGACAACCGCAATATTGAAAACCCGAACGAAGAGCTCTTTCAGCAGACATCTGAAGCCGATCCCTCCGTGGATGAATACGGTGCACCTGTCATCAGCGACGAGGAGCGCAGGGAGCGTGACGCCCGTCGCGCAGCTCAGTCAGCAGCCCTGAAGGCAAAGAAGGAACAGGAGCAGATCCTCTCCAGACGCAGTGACCGAATAAGGCGCACCGTGTCGCTGTGCCTTATCGCTGCTGTACTGACAGGTCTTGCTGTCTGGCTCTTCATTGCCGACACCGTACGGATACCCGGCGGATGGGTCTACAGCAAAACCGAGAACGGATATGCAATTGAACAGTACACCGGAAAGAGCAAGGATGTCCGGATTCCCGGCAGCTTCCTGTTCCGCCCTGTGACCGCAATCGATACCGGTGCTTTCTGCGACCGCGAGATCGAGTCTGTTTCGATCCCCGACAGCATCACCGTTATTGAGAGTCGTGCCTTTGCCCACAGCGATCTCAGGACCGTGACCATCCCCGACAGCGTTACATATCTGGGTCCGGAGGCATTCGGATACTGCGAAGCGTTGGAGTCGGTCAGTCTGCCGGAGGGTCTTGAATGCATTGAACGCACTCTTTTCAGATCCTGCACCGCCCTGAATGAAATCACCATTCCCGCAGGCGTCAGCGCCGTGAATGAAGGGGCCTTCTCCGGCTGCACCTCGCTTGAGGCTATTAACGTCGACAAGGGCAACGAAAACTTCTTCTCCCACGATGGCATGCTTCTCAGCAAGGACGGCGTACTGGTGTGTTTCCCGGCAGGCAAGGCCGCAGTTTCCTCCTATCCTGACGGGCTCACAGCCATCGGAGACTCCGCTTTTATGAGCTGCAATCTGCTCGAAAGCATAGATATCCCCAAAGGCGTTACATCCATTGAAGCAAACGCCTTTGCCGGCTGCGATGCTCTGACACAGATCCGTCTGCCCTCAACAGTCACAAGCATTGCTCCCTCCGCCTTCGGCAACTGTCCGGAACTTGTTTCCATAAACGCATCCGGCGGCGACTTCCGCAGCGTCGACGGAGTGCTTTACAGCAATGACCTGTGCACTCTGGTCAGGTGTCCTGCCGCCTTCTCAGGCCGTTTTGTCATTCCCGACAGCGTGACCGCCATCGGCGCCGAAGCATTTGACGGCTGCAGGCAGCTGACCGCCGTGACATTCCACGACGAGCTTGTATCCGTCGGCGACAGCGCATTCCGCGCCTGCGATGCATTGAAGACAGTCACTCTTCCCGACAGTATCACCGAGCTGGGAGATGGCGTATTCTACGGCTGCAATGCGCTTGAAAAGGCAGTGCTGCCCGAAAACATCACCGCTCTCGGAAAAGAGCTTTTCACCTACTGCGAAAAGCTGGCCGGCATCGAGCTGCCCGACGGTATAATCTCCATCGGTTACGATGCATTCGCATATTGCGACAGTCTCGGTAACATCACAATGCCCGACAGCCTTGAGGTCATCGAAATCTCTGCCTTCTACGGCTGCTCCGCACTCTCTGAGGTCGTACTCAACGAAGGCCTCAGGCGCATCGAGTCAGGCGCTTTCGGTGCCTGCGGCATGCTGAGTCGGCTCACCCTGCCCGACAGTCTTGAGTTTATCGGCGGCATCACCTTCAACAGCTGCAATATCACCGTGACCGCCCCTCACGAGGCCTCCTATTACAGCTATTCTCCCGAAAACGGCGTGAACTGGACAGTGGAATGATCCGTCGCTGAATTGCTGACATCTGATATATAACGTAACCCCCTTGTCTCCGAAAAAAGGCAAGGGGGTCGATGTTTTGTTGCAGTTTACCTTGTGCCGCACTCACAGCCGGGATTGAACGCGTAAAAATTCTTCTCGTTCAGGCGATCGGTGGCGATGCGGAGGGCTTCGCCGAAGCGTACAGGGTGTAGTTTTCTCACTTGCACAGTTTTGCCATTATTCCTCAGTTCAATCCGTTTACCGCATTCATGCAAATCGATCCTGATTTACGCGGGCATAGTCATTTGGCGATGATTACTCGGTTTCAAGCACGGTGAAAGTGTTGAAGCATTCCCGCATAATGGCATACAGACCCTCGTACATCTCCGCAACAAACTGAGTTTCGATAACAACACTGCCGCCGTCGCACTCGATGACGAAGAAGTTCATCTGGTAGCTTGGATCGCTGTTGTCGTTCTGCAGATAAACCGCAAGGGCATCGTATTCGCCCACCGTGACATTATCGGTGTAGCAGAAAGCGTAGTTGTCGCCGTTCTGGTGAACGAGCGCATCGCTGACTTCCTGAGGAGACATGCCATAGACGGGATAGACGCAGTAGTATATCGGGCGGTCAAAGGGGCAGTCGATGTAGCCGAAAGTGTCCAGACCCTCACCGGAGGTGAAGCCGAAATATTCCGGATCCATGGCAATGGTGTAAGCAAAGGCGTCTCCGCTGACTAT
>JAZUOR010000142.1:0-6709 GCA_045604745.1 Acutalibacteraceae bacterium
CTTTACTCTGTCACCAAGGATAATTACAAGACTGACGGTACTACCCAGTGGGGCGAGCCCGTGAGCGACAAGACTGTCATCATGGAGGATGCTCCCATAACCGTCACCGTCTCCAAGATGGAGATCAACGGAACCGGTGAACTGGCAGGTGCAAAGCTGGTTATCACTCCCAAGGATGAGGATGCAGACCTGTCCGGCGTGACCGGCAGTCTCACCGTTACTCTGGAGGATGACGGCTCCATAAGCTGGATCTCCGGAACCACCGCAAATGTCATCAGCAAGCTTCCCGCAGGTGAGTACACTCTGACCGAAATCACCGCTCCCGACGGCTATGCCGTGGCCGAGTCCATACAGTTTGCCATTGATGCCGACGGCAAGCTGGAAGCAGACGAGGACGACATTCAGGGCGGCAGACTGGTCATGAAGGATGCACCCAACAAGGCTGTTATTTCCAAGCAGGCCGTAGGCGGAGGCTCTGAGCTTATCGGTGCTGAGCTGACGGTCACTCTGGTTGCTCCCTCTGCAAATAAGGATGCAAACCTGAGTAAGGTCACAGGCACCACCGAGGTTGAGCTTTCCAAGGACAAGATGTCGGTCACATGGGTCAGCGGCAGCACTGCCAACACCCTGACCTGTCTGCCTGACGGAATCTACAATCTTATTGAGGTTACCGCTCCTGCCGGCTACAAGGTGGCAGAGGACATGTTCTTCAAGGTGGAGAACGGCGTGGTCTACAACACCGACAGCTATTCCGGCGCTGCCACACAGTGGAAGAAGGCCGACGACGGCAAGGTCGTCATGTTTGACGAGCAGGTTTCTGTGGCCTTCAGCTTCACCAAGCGCAGCAATCTTGACAAGACCCTGTCCGGAGCAGTCTTCACCCTGACTGACGCTTCCGGAAAAACACAGACCGCAACCTCTGATGCCAACGGCATCGTATCCTTCTCCGGCCTCAAGCAGGGCAAGTACACTCTGACCGAGACCACTGCGCCTGCCGGCCACAGCAAGTCGGCCAACAGCGTCAGCGTTGAGGTTACCGGCACCGGCTCGATCGTCTACCGCAACAGCTCCGGTTATGAGATCGTTGCATCCGACGTGGATAAGGTGATGGTCAACAAGTACATCATCCAGCCGTCCGATCCTCAGACCGGTCTGACTCCGGGCACTACGATCGACCTTAACTCCAAGCTGGAGAAGCCGCTGGATTCCATCGACATCACCTGGAGCTCCGACAACGAGTCGGTTGCTACTGTTGATCAGAACGGTAAGGTCACCATCAAGGGACCCGGCAACGCAACCATCACCGCCAAGTATAAGGACGAAGTGGTCAAGAACTTCGTGCTGGGTGCAGTCAACAGCAGCACCAGCACTCCCAACACCGGCGATGATATTGTCCGTCTCAGCCTGTACGTCTCCGGTGCTCTGCTGGGCGCCTTTGCTCTGGCAACTGCTGTCATCTACGGCGTTAAGCGCCACAGACGCAGCCGCACCGCATAATCCGCTGAAGGCTGAATCAAAGGAATAAAACACAGGCAAAGCCCCGCTCCGGACTGCGTTTTTCGCAGACGGAGCGGGGCTTGAAGTTTTTTTATTTGTGATCTCAATCGGGAGTCGGTTTATTTGCATCTGCCGATTCTGCAGGGAATCCACTCAACCGGTTCTCCCTTTCCCTGAATCTGAGATGCAAAGCTTTCCACTACTTCAAAATTATCAGCCAGCAGGCAATGATTGTTAAACTTTGGTGAAACCAGCTCTTTGTGAAGACTGTTGCATAAAAAAGAGTGAAAGCCGCCGATATCCCATCCTAAAATGTCGAATCCCAGCAGTTCGTTCCGGTCTGCAGCGTCCGGTAATATGTTGCTCAAGCCGCCGGGAAATCCGCTGAGTTCGCCGGATAGTACTGCATAGTATTTTTTCGTTGTGGATACACTTACAATCTCGCATCTGTCTGCATCAAAATACTGTGCACACATTTTCTTTGCCGCGCTGAGGTCGGAGAATCGCCCGTCAGCTGACAATCCGTCCTTAAGCAAGATAGTGATATCGTTTTGCAGAGCAGCTGCCTTTTGGGAATCAATGTCCCATTTTTTGCAATACTCGGCATTCACGTCGCTGCTGTTTGCGAAATAACAATGCGTCAGATCGGGATGTATCCCCGAAAAACAGCTGCTTACAGAAATCATTTCACTGCCGGAAAATCCGAGAAAACCGGGCGCGGTCAGTCTTTCGCAGATGTAATAACCGATTATTTTAAACATATTGTCTTCCTCGTTTCAGATGCAGTGCTGCTGAATAAACTATTCGCTTTGTCTGTTTTGCGAAAGCAGCTGATGTCACGGCATGATGGCGTAAGGCGCATATCAGCTCCGGTCAATACGGGTATCGGTCACAAGCATGCTGCCCTCTTCAAAATATACGGTCAGTGTGCATCCGGATTTGCCCGCAGTCCAGCTTGCGCTCAGAGGCTTGTCACAGCTGCTGTCGGGCTCGCCCCACGCGCGTGTAAGGTCGCCGAGAGTGAATCCGGTCAGAGACGCGGAAACACCATCCAAAATGAACGATGCAAGGTTGGGCACCTGACGCTCAACGGTATAGAATATGCGCCGGACCTGTACCGTACCGGAATGGTATTCCCGATAGACCAGTTCAAGGCTGTCCATGCTCCAGTCGGTGTCAGCGCGCAGATACCAGAAGCCGCTGCCGGTGTCCACGATGCTTTCGCCGAGAAGATGGCTGCCTGCGGCATACTCGTCAATGAGAGCTCTGTGTTCAGCAGTCAGCTCAGTATAAGGAAACAGCCTGTCCATGGTCGTGCTTTCGACAGCGGTTACGGTATACTGCGGGATATGCAGAATGTGGGTAAGTTCTCCACCGGATGCAGATGCGGTGAAGATATACACCTTTGTGCCGTCCGCAGCGGCAGAGGCATACCAGAGCTCCGCGCCCAGCTGCTCCAGTTCAGCGCAGGACAGGCGGTGCATGACGGCGCTCTTGACTGTGTCGTACATCAGCAGGCCAAAGGTTCCGGACAGGAGAAATGTGCGTCCGTCGCCCCACAGGATGGAGGGCATCTGAGCACCGATATTCATTCCGGTGATGTCGCCAAGGTCTGGACTTGCGTCAGCGCTGTGATATGTGCTTGTGGGTGCGGTCTGATTCTGGGCCGTAACGGCATGTGTCGTCCAGTCGGTGTCACTGAAAGGATCGATGTACTGCACGCCGAAATGAGCCTCTGCCTGTGCGATACAGCCTGCTTGGTGACGGTCGGAAGCGTTATGGATGCGGATGGCCTTGTCCTCGATATACCAGGGAAATTTTTCCCGTATGCTGGGAACGTAGTAGGTTCCGTCCTTACTTTGCCAGTATTCCTCCAGAACGTAGCCGCTGTCGGTACGGGTTACGGTGACGGCGGTTGGAATATGACTGCCCGTTTCGCAGGTGATGACACCTTCTTCGCAGCTGTATTCGTTATACATGACCAGCATGTAGACTGTGGTCTGTGCACCTTTCCTTTCCACACCGATGATGTCGTGCTCTTCGCAGGCAAAGTTGTCGCCGATGTGGGAAGAACGCTCGTGTTCAAGGATGGTCTGGCTGATGAAATGCTCCAGTTCGCTTTCCACCGACGTAACGGGGTCGGTCAGGAAACACAGCGCAGCAATGACGCAAAGCGCCGCAGCCGCAGTTATCAGCCACAGTGCAGGCTTCCTGTAATTGAGCACCGAGCGCACGCGCTCCTTTACACCGGTCTCGCCGAATGCCAGCGGGCAGGCGGCAGCGGAGTGATGGGTGGTGCTGCAGGACAGCAGAGCAGAGGAATAATCCTTTCTGCCGTTCATATCCATTTCTCTTATGACCCGCTGGTCGCAGGCAGCCTCAATGTCCCGGCAGAAGAGCGCATAGCCAAGCCATGCAAGGGGATTGAACCAGTGAATAGTCAGCAGCGCATAGCCCAACGGCTTCCACCAGTGGTCTCTGCGGGCAAGGTGAGCCAGCTCGTGTGCCTCTATGCTTGCAAGTGTCTTTTCCGCTATGTGCGAAGGGATAAATATCCGGGGACGGATGATGCCGAGTATGAAAGGCGAATCAATGTCGTCGCAGATCCACACGCTGCCGTGAAGCTTTACGGCTGCTGAGGTCTTTTTTCTCAGCAGCAGCCAGCTGACAGTGCCGTACACTGCCATGGCGGCAATACCGGCAGTCCACAGCATGGCACCGATAAACAGATAAATCTGTACCGGGTTGACGCTGGCGCCCGCAGCGGGCTCAAGACTCTGCGCTACAGAGGGGTTTATTACATTGTCAACAACGTCAAAGCCGGTATGCACTGTCGGCTGCTCAGCGTAGATTATATCCTCCGGCACCGTCTGGGCACTGGGGATCAGACTCAGTACGCTCTGCAGCCGGAAGGGCAGCACCATCCGCAGACCGACAAGTCCCCATAGCACGCAGCTTATGTATCGCGGAGCTTTTTTAAGAAGCAGACGGAATACCAGCACTGCCAGAATGAACCACCCGGCTGAAACGCTCATGTTGAGTACACTGAGAAAAATCATTTCCATGCTTATCCCTCCTTTGCGTCCTCGATCATTCGGCGAATCTGGCTGATTTCCTCGTCGGTCAGCTGACGGCGGGAGGTGAATGCGGCGATAAATGCCGGCAGAGAGCCGCCGAAGCTGTCCTCGACAAACTGTTCGCTCCGGCGGGAGAAAAACTCCTGTCTGGAGATGAGCGAAGTCACTGTACCGTCGCTGTTGCGGAAGATTCCGCGTTCGCACAGTTTTTTCAGCACAGTGTAGGTGGTGGATTTTTTCCAGCCCAGCTGAGCCTCTGAAAGCTTTACAAGCTGTCCGGAGGTCAGGGGTTCATTGTCCCAGATCAAGTCGGCAAAGCGGCTTTCCACCGCTCCAAGCTTCATTTCGTTCATAGTGTGAAGGTGTCCTTTCGTGGTCTATTGATTATAGACTGCGCCTATAGTCTATCGCTTATAGACCGATTTGTCAAGGCGTATGGTGATAATATTTTAGTTGACCTGTGCAGGCAGCTGTGATAACATAAACAATTGAGAAAAAATAAAGCATAGGGATTCTGTTCTGTGCCAAAGGAGAGTATGTATGAGTAAAAAAATCAAGACAGGTGAAAAGCGAAGCAGCTTTACCGGCAAGATCGGCTTTGTGCTGGCTGCTGCAGGTTCAGCAGTCGGACTTGGCAATATCTGGCGTTTTCCCTACCTTGCTGCAAAGTACGGCGGAGGTATTTTTCTGCTGGTCTATCTGATTCTGGCTGTGACATTCGGCTTTTCGCTGATGTGCGCCGAGATCGCAATCGGACGCAAAACAGGCAAGAGCGCCATTGATGCCTTCGGTGAGCTGAGCGCCAAGCACAAGTTCATCGGCGTGATGGCTTCCGTTGTGCCAATAATAATCCTGCCCTACTATTCGGTTATAGGCGGTTGGGTCACAAAGTATCTTTACGTTTTTGTATCCGGAGGAGCACATGCTGCTGCTCAGGACGGTTATTTTGAAAGCTTTATTGCCCGGCCGGCAGAGCCGCTTGGATGGTTCCTGCTCTTCATCGGCCTGACTGCACTGGTTGTGCTCCTCGGCGTTGAAAAGGGTGTTGAAAAGGTCAGCAAGGTGCTTATGCCTGTGCTGGTGCTGCTTACACTGGCTATTGCCATTTACTCCATGACCATGCCGGGCGCTATGGCCGGTGTGCGCTACTACCTCACCCCGGATTTCTCTAAATTCAGCGCCACCACTGTGCTTGCCGCCCTTGGACAGCTGTTCTACTCCATGTCCCTTGCCATGGGTATTATGATAACCTACGGCTCCTATATGAAAAAGGATGTCAGCATTGAGTCCTCGGTTTCCCATATCGAGATATTTGACACCGGTATTGCTTTTCTTGCCGGTCTGATGGTCATTCCCGGCGTGTTCTCGTTCTCCGGCGGCGACGAATCGGCTCTGGGCAAAGGTCCCGGCCTCATGTTTGTAACACTGCCCAAGGTCTTTGACAGCATCGGCGGTGTTGCCGGCTCTGTCATCGGTGCAGCTTTCTTCCTGCTGGTAATACTTGCTGCTCTGACCTCATCCATCTCTCTGATGGAAACCGTCGTATCCATCTTCCGTGACCGGTTCGGCTGGGGTCGTAAGGTTACCTGCCTCGTGGTTTTTGTTGGATGCGTTGCTCTGGGACTGCCTTCTTCCCTCGGATTCGGTCTGTGGAGTCACATCACTCTGGGCGGTCTTACCTTCCTGGATATGTTCGACTTCTTCTCCAACAGCATCCTCATGCCGATTGTTGCTCTGCTGACCTGCCTGTTTATAGGCTTTGTCATCAAGCCCCAGGCCATCAGCGATGAGATCGAGCTCAGCGGAAAATTCCGGCGCAAGGGGCTTTTCACCGTGATGATAAAATACATCGCTCCGGTGTGCATCATACTCATCCTTGTGTCCTCCGTGCTGGATGCTCTGGGCATCATGAAGATCTGACAGCAACGAAATATATCAGGCAGCCGCATGCGCACGGTCAGCGCATGCGGCTGTTTTTGGTTCTCACGTGGTTGTTAACATAAATTGGTAACTCTGTCCAATGTTACTGCACTAACGTTGTTGTGTCCGTCAATTGATTTTTTCGTGTCAGTATTATAATATTTTATAAGGTTTAGTATCCTGACAGTATTCGGAAAACAAAAAAGGAGAACTAA
>JAZUOR010000143.1:0-3149 GCA_045604745.1 Acutalibacteraceae bacterium
AAATACACATTAAGCTGCAGTCAGATACCCTCGAAAACATAAGCTCGCTGTATAAAATCAAGCTGGACGAAAAGAAAAGCAGGCTGGATATTGACTGCATAGCGAAAAAGGGCATCAGTCGCTACGAGGCCGAGTCATCTATTGATGTGATAATCACTCTGCCTGCCGATTATACAAGTCACTGCGAGATAGATGCTTCTGCAAAGGAACTGCGCATCGAAAATCTCCGTCTTGAACGCCTTGAATATGACGGCGATGCGGGGCAGGTTTATATCAGAGATGTTTTCGGCAGCGTTGAGCTTACCGCTAAAACCGACTACGATATAACCGTAGACGGCACCTGCGCAAGGCTTGATGTTAATCAGTTCTGCGCAAATTCCATAGTGCATATATCCGACCCGAACGCATACAAGGTTGTGAACAGCGGCAGAAAATGTGTTGTTGTTTACAAAAAGAACGACGCTGTGTGCGATGAGCCTCTCTGTGCAGACGGCGAGTGTATCATCAGTGTTTCAGGCATTCGTTCCGAGATGGTTATTGATTGCGGCGAATGATGGAGTGATAACTGCGAAATCAGTAGTGTTGGCTAAAAGCGACTTCATAAAAGTCAGACTAATACGAAGAAATATGCTCAGGCAAAGCAAACAGCCGGAATCGCAGGTGCCCATGCCGTTCCGGCTGTTCTCTACACAAATATTTCTTTGTCAATAAAACTTGATATGAACAACAAATCCGAACCCATCGCCAATCGGCATCAGGTTCGGATTTGCTTGTTTTGGTGGAGACGAGGGGGATCGAACCCCTGTCCGAAAACCCATCCGTGCAGCCTTCTCCGAGCGCAGTCATTGCTTTGCGATTCCCCTCATGTGACGCCCAATGACAGGCTTCACACTACGGTAGATTCTTATGCATGGCGAGGGTCGAATCAGTCCCTCACTCACGTTCACCGCTAAATGACGCCCGGTCCGGTGCCGCGGTACTCACCGGTCGGACGGCCGCTTAATTAAGCAGCGTATGCGTAGGAATTGTTGTTGTTTAATTTATAAACAGGAGCTTTTATAGCGGTGCCCCACCGCTGCTCGCTTACCACAGTTCCGGATCCCCGTCGAAACCATTGCGTCCCCATGGGGTTCCTACGTCTGTATTATACACCATTTCAGGCGATTAATCAATAATAACCTTATTTAACTTTAACCCCTTTTTCTCTGAGAAAGGAAACAAATCCGTCGGCAGTGCCGATGCTGAATCCGTCCTTTGCCATCACATAAGCAAGATTTGCCTTGCTGTGAAGCGTTATGAGATTGCGCGTACGGTAAACCTTTTTGATCTGAGAAAAATTCAGTTCGGTTTCGGAGTTCTTGCAGCGGTAGATAATTTTGTCGCCGGTAACTGAATATTCAATCAGTGCAGGCTTGTCGCCAAACATTTCCTCATCTCTTTTCAGCTGAGTCCTGACCGAACTTGAGTAGGATATAAGCTGGAGAAAAAACATGAAAATGGTGAGAAAATAAACCGCATAATTGCCCTCACCCGTTATCACGTGCATATACACAGAAAATGCAGCGCAGATGAGCAGGGTGACATCTACAATAATGTACAGCGGACGTTTGAAGTAGAACATGCCAAAAAGCTCCTTGCAGGCCTCCTTGGTTCTAACGGTGCTGTTTTCAAATAACACTTCCATTTATTATGCCCCTTTCTGATTTCTAACGTCATAGTACATCAAACAGGTGCGGGTGTCAATATGCTACTGTTCTGCTCCGTAATCAAATATTCTGCCCACGGTATCGCTACGGTCACCAATCACATAGGTGTATGCCTCCGGGACATCGCCTACGATCACCGATTCTGCAATGGGCACAACAGTGGTCAGCTGCTTTGTGAAGCGTTGTCCGGGCATGACAATGCGAAATTCTGCCGACACCGTGCAGTACAGCCGGTGCAGAGTCTGGTTGATGCCCGCTTCGGCAAATTCGCTCTTTACATCGGTGATAAGCCCGCCGCACAGCTCCATGTCCAGCGCAATCAGCGGACCTCTTCCGGACAGAACCCTTATGCCTGACATCGTGCCCAGTGACAGTTCAAGTCCGCCCCACTCATCGCAGGAAAAACGCTCAAGCATCAGCTTGTCAAGCTCACCTTTCAGCATGTTTATCTGTCCTGTATCGGTGCGCACCGATACGATGTCCCCGCTGCTGTTTTCGCTGACAGTCACAACGTCAAAACTGTGCCCGTTCCGGTTAAGATCAAGCACCGCCCCTGACACAGCCTGAGAAAAACGGTTTTGCGCCTCCAACGATGCTGCGTCAGCAATGACTCTTCGGAACTGCAGATCGACACCGACAAGGACTGCAGCCGCAAGAACCAGTGCGGCTAAAAGTCTGATCCTCCTCGCTACAGATGCGTCAATCCTGCCCCTGTGTTTTTCATAGTACATAAACACACCTCCTCAGCCTGATAACAATTCATAATACTGCCCTGAGGTGCAAGTTGTTACAAAAATGCCCCCGAAGCAAAGCAAACCGCTTCGGGGGCATAAGTCTATTCGCTTACTTAAATAACGTGCCAGATTTCCTCGGCATATTGCTTGATGGTGCGGTCGCTGGAGAAGAGTCCTACATTGGCAATATTCATCAGCGCCTTTCGGGTAAACGCGAGAGTGTCGCGGTACTCGGCATTGACACGCAGCTTTGCGTCACAATACGGAATGAGGTCGAACAGCAGATAATAGTTGTCCGGCTTGTGCCATGAAGCACCTTCAAGCAAAGACTTGTGGAGCTCGGCAAAGGAACCTTCACCATCTCCCCACTCGCCGTCATCGCTGAGTGTTCCGTCTACAAGAGCATCAACCACCTGCTTAATGCGGGGTTCGGCGTTGTAGAGCGCCTTGGGATCATAGCTGTCGGCAATCTTTTCGATATCCTCAACCCGCGCGCCGAAGATATAGTTGTTTTCAAAGCCGGCCTGCTGAACAATCTCCACGTTTGCTCCGTCGTAGGTACCCAGAGTAACAGCACCGTTGAGCATAAACTTCATGTTGCCGGTGCCGGATGCCTCGGTTCCTGCAGTGGATATCTGCTCGGAAACATCAGCAGCCGGGATGAGCTTTTCGGCGTAGGAAACGTCATAATTGGACACAAACAGCACCT
>JAZUOR010000144.1:0-15861 GCA_045604745.1 Acutalibacteraceae bacterium
GATATGCGCGAGCTGGAGGGCAGCGATGTTGAGCGGGAACACTTCGACATGGTCTGCTGCAATCCTCCCTATTTCACCGAGGATTCGGGATATGTCTCTCCCGATCCGGAACGCGCCCGCGCCCGCACCTGCACCACCTGCGACATTGACGATGTCTGCAAGGCGGCTCGCTATCTGCTCCGCTGGGGCGGCAGGCTGTGTCTGTGCTGCCGGCCGGAGCGCCTTTGCGATGTGTTCTGTGCCATGCGTGAAAGCGGAATCGAGCCCAAACGGCTGCGCTTCTGTCAACAGAGGCCGGAGAAAGGCCCGTGGCTGGCTTTAATTGAGGGCAGACGGGGCGGAAGGCCCTCACTTGACATTCTTCCTCCCCTTCTTATGCTGGACGAAAATGGACGCAGTTCAGAGGAAGTGGAGGCCATATACGGCTGCTATCGTGATGGGAGGGGTTCAAAATAGCCGGTTCACTTGTTCTGGTGGGAACTCCCATCGGCAATCTTTCGGATTTTTCTCCCCGGGCCATGGAGGCCCTGAGGGAATGCGATTTCATAGCGGCGGAGGACACCCGTGTCACTCTGCGTCTGCTCAACCACTTTGAGATAAAAAAACCGCTCATAAGCTATTACCAGCACAACCGGGCCCAGCGGGGCGAGCAGATATGTGCCCGGCTGGAAGCCGGAGAAACATGCTGTCTTGTCACCGACGCAGGCATGCCTGCCATAAGTGATCCCGGCGAGGAGCTGGGGGCGTTGTGCGCGGCAAGAGGTATTCCGGTGCTGTGTGTGCCCGGCCCCACCGCAGTGGCTACTGCAGTGGCCCTTTCCGGTCTGCCTACCGGTCGCCTTACCTTTGAGGGTTTTCTCAGTGTGGCCAGGCAGAGCCGAAGAGAGCATCTTGAAGAACTGACTGCCGAACGGCGCACCATGGTGTTTTATGAAGCGCCCCACAAGCTGTCTGCCACCCTCAGAGATATGTTGGCGGCTTTCGGAGACCGGCGCTGTGCCATTGCCCGCGAACTGACCAAGCTGCATGAGGAGGTAATCCGCACCACTTTGGCATCGGCGGCGGAGTACTTTGAAAACGAGCCGCCAAGAGGTGAGATCGTGCTGGTGGTGGAAGGCGCTGCACCTGCGCCAAAGGAATCAATGACCCTTGAGGAGGCCGTGGAAGAAGCCCGACGGCTGACCGGAGAGGGAATGTCAGCCAGCGAGGCCGCAAAAACTGCGGCAAAACAGTCCGGCTGCAAAAAAAGTGATATCTACCGTCTGCTTTCCGAAAGCTGACGGATACATAAAGCGTGCGCTGCGCGCATATACTTTTTCAGCCTGTGCAGGCGGAGAGGAAAATGTCAGATGAGAAATTTTGTAAAACTGATGGCTGCGTTGGCAGTGCTTGCCGGTGTGGTGCTGCTGGTGTTGGAAATCATGAAGAATCGGGATGAGGATGATAAGCGCAGATCCGATCGTGCACTGAGAAATCTCGTCAAAAAGCAGCGCGACAGCGACAGCTTTACCATAGCAGACTACCGGGATGAGGATGACGACGAGTTCTTTGCCGACCTTGCAGACAGCAGTGCTGACGCAGAGGACGAGGACTATCCCGTAAGCTTTGACCTGTCTGAGGATGCTCTGGAGCAGCTTCTGGACAACTGAATTTGCAACTGACGGTATTATTATGCCGTAATATAACAAAATGATAATAAGGAAGTGAGCGAAATGTCCGTCAATTTCCGTGAGGGCTCCATTGCGCCCTTTGGCAAGTGCCTCTTTATTTCCAACGGTTGCTGCGAGGCAGCAGTGACTCTGGACATCGGTCCGCGCATCATCTCTTTCAAGGGACTGGGCGGCGAAAACTTCATGCTTAATGACACCGAGCTGAAGGCCTGCTCTGACCATCCATCCATCAAGGCTACATATGGCAAGGATGTTTACCACTTCTTCGGTGGACATCGTCTGTGGTGGACTCCCGAACGTCTGCCTGAGACCTACTATCCTGACGAAGATCCTGTTGCATGTGAGATCAGCGGCAGTACCGTCACCCTTACTCCTCCTCCCCAGCCTTCCGGTGTTCAGCTGGTCATGGCTGTGACTCTGGATGAGGAGCGTCCGATGCTGACCATTGCCCAGAAGGTCACCAACATCTCCGATGAGACACGCCGTCACGCTGCATGGGGTATTACCCAGTGCCGTCCGGGCGGAGTCTCCGTCGCTCCCCAGAACACCCGTGAAAGCTCTCCCCTGGCGAACCGTGTAATGGTCCACTGGCCCTACAACGACATGCTGGACGAGCGCTTCATTCCCGGTGCCAAGTACATCACTCTGCGTCAGGCTCCCATCGGTCGTGCCTTCAAGTACGGCTTCAACAATGAGACCGGCTGGTGCGGCTACGCCATCGACGGTCAGCTGCTGTATAAGACCATCGCCTTTGATCCCGACGAGAAGGAGTATCCGGATTACGGCTGCAACTTTGAATCCTACACCGATGCCGGTGCCCTTGAGATCGAATCTCTCAGCAAAGAGCCTGAGCTTGCTCCCGGCGAGAGCATCACTCTGGACGAGACATGGCACATCCTTCCCCTTGCCTGCGGCAAGGATATGCCTGCTCCCGGCACAGCTGAATTCGATGCCGCTATTGATGGAGCTATAGCTTCCATCACAGAATAATATAAATACTGCAAAGCGCCGTGTCCGTGCATTCGGATGCGGCGCTGAGATTTAGACAGGGTATAGTGAGGTAAAATAATATGCCAAACGTCATGTTCGTCTGCCACGGCAACATCTGCCGTTCCCCTATGGGAGAATACATACTCAAGCACATGGTAAAAGAGCGTGGACTGAGCCATCAGTTTTCCATAGCTTCTGCGGCAATAAGTGATGAAGAGCGTGGAAACCCGGTTTATCCTCCCGCCCAGCGCAAGCTGGAGCGAATGGGTATCGATGCACCTCCTCGCCGCGCCCGCCGCATCACAAAGAGTGACTACAGTGAATATGACCTTATCCTGTGCATGGAAAACTACCATGTGGAGGCGGTAAAGCGCATCTGCGGCGGTGACCCTGAGGGCAAGGTAATGCGTCTGCTGGACGTGACCGACAAGCCCGGCTCTATTGCTGATCCGTGGTACACTGATGATTTTGACACAGCTTACGATCAGATTGTGTTCGGGTGCGAGGCTGTACTGAAGCGGCTGGGTTATTGAGTGAATTACAGTGCTGTGTTTCCGGTGCGGGACATAAATGATGAACGCTCAAGTGAAAAGGAGAGAAGCAAATGAAAAAGCTGATATTGCTGCTGCTGTCGACAGGAATGCTGCTGGCAGCCGGGTGCGTTATGCCCGGAAGCCTTAATGAAGATGCCGTTCCTTCGCTAAGTGATACACCTGATAATACTCTGGGTGTTACGCTGACTGCAGAAGATGTCACTCCGGCAGGCATTACCCTTGTGTGCAGTCACACGGACGGCAAGAGTACCGGAGAGCTGAGCACCGGCAGTTACTACTCTCTTGACCGGTACACATCCAGAGGGTGGGAGCCGGTAAAAAACATACAGGGGATTGATCCTGAGGAGATAGCATGGACCGCAGAGGCATGGGTTATAAACATGAACGGAGAGACACGCTGGGACGTGAACTGGGAGTGGATGTATGGCAGTCTGCCTTCCGGATGGTATCGTGTGGGCAAGGAGGTGCTGGACTGGCGCGCTCCCGGCGACTTTGACCGATACATGACCTATGCGGTTTTTCAAGTGACGCAGTAAAATATTCCATAGAGAGAAACAGGCTTCCCCGGATTTTAACGAGGAAGCCTGTTTGATTTGGGATTAGTATAATATTATGCAGCTGTACAGCCGAGGAAGCTTTTTATTTCCTCGCTGATGCGCAGGTATTCATAGTCGTGGATGTAGTGGGGACAATCCAGTTCAATCAGTTGCCCGTTTTCCACGCCCCTGAGATATTCAGAGGGATAACCTACCCATTGAGCTTTGTCCATGGCGGTGCCTTCTCCGTTGGAACAGAAGAACAGCATGGGCAGCTGAGGAACATCTCCGGCTCCTACCTTTGCGGCATTTTCTTTTATGCTTTCCATTTCTGCAAGCATATCAGATGTGAGAGTGCGGTTGTAGAATACGGCGCGATATATGTCTTTTTCTTCCTCGGTGAGGGTGCCGTGGCGGATGGCATCGCTTTCGGCGGCACCGGGCAGCAGACGCGTGATACCGAGACGTGCGCCCAGATACGACAGCCGGATAGTCGCCATGTTGGCGGGATAATCCTCATATATGGCGGGAACGGCCATATCAAGCCCTATGATGGCACTTACCTCAGAGGGATATTTCTGTGCCCAGTATAGTGCTTCGATTCCTGACATGGAATGGGGACAGAGCACATATGGCCCCTCTATCCCGGACTTTATCAGTGCGGCACGGCTGTGTTCAAGAATGGTATCGATATCCCGTTCAGCAGCGCTCACATCGCTGAAGCCGTAGCCGAATTTTTCAACTACCGCTATTCTGTATTTATCGCTGAGCAGAGAATAAAGAGAGCGGAAGTCGAGAACCGGCGAACTGGTACCTCCGCCGGACAGGAAAACGATGGTCTGTTCTCCGCTGCCCTCGGAATATACGTTCATTCTGCCGCCGTCTACCTCCACCAGCTGACCGAGCGGCTCCAGCAGAGCTTTCTCACGGTTCAGACAGATGCGATGATTGACAAAGCAGATAAGCATGAGCAGGGCGACAGCTGCAGCTGCGATGCCTGCAATGATAAAACCCTTTTTCATACCGATAAACAACCTCCAACAATACTTGCGATATCAAACTAATGATTTTAGAATAATACTGATTATAAATCACGAATTTTGGATTGTCAATATAAGAAAACAGAAATATCGCAGAAAAGGGAGGACAAAGAACGTCCTCCCTTTTGCTGGTATTAATCAAGCCCTATGCCAAACAGCTTTGAAGCATTTTCTGCGGCAGCACGGCGTATGTTATCCGGCTGGTCATTTCTGACCTCGGCTATCTTTTCGGCGACCAGAGAGATCATGGTGGAAATGCACCGTTCGCCTCTGTGGGGCACCGGAGCCATATAGGGGCAGTCGGTTTCCAGAAGAAGCCGGTTGATAGGTGTTGCGGCAGCGACCTCCAAAGGCTGACGGGCGTTTTTGAAAGTGACAGAGCCGCCAAGGCCGATGTGCAGTCCGCAGCGTACCGACTCTTCCATCAGCTCTACGCTGCCGGAAAAGCAGTGCATTACTCCCCTGAGCGGAGCAAAATCTCTGAGAATGTCATACATGTCTCCGTGAGCTTCACGATCGTGAAGGATTACCGGCTTGCCCAGCTCGGCGGCAATGGCAAGCTGCTTTCTAAGTACCTCACGCTGAATATCGCGGGGAGAAAAGTCGTAGTGATAGTCAAGGCCTATCTCGCCCACTGCAACACATCTGGGGTGGCTGAGCAGCTGGCGGATGCGTGCTTCCGCGTCGTTGTTCCAGTGCTCTGCCTCATGCGGATGGAATCCTGCAGCAAACCATACGTGGTCGTGCCGTTCGGAAAGAGCCATAGAAAACTCAGCCGATTCAAGATCGCTGGCGCAGTTGACCACCCATTTTACGCCGTTTTCGGGCAGAGAGGCCAGAACCTCTTCCCTGTCCGGCTCAAAGCGCTCGGAGTCGTAATGGGCATGGCTGTCAAATATAGGAAAGCTCATATTGTATGTACGTCCTTTCGTATTGCCGGCCGGAGCAGAGCGCCGACCTGTATCATGATACCACATTCCGGCCAGAACCGCAACGAAGAAAGCGACTGCCGGGATTTTTATGCGGCAGTCGCTTTCTGTTCAGTTTTTCATCTTTTTACGGAATAGTATAGCTGCAAGGGCAAAGACAATTACAGTGTAACCCAGTACCCACGCAAGCTCGGTGGGAATGGCGGAATAATCGCCTGCGACGGCGGCTCTGGCTGCATTGACGGCATGAACGAAGGGAAGCATATCACATATTTTTTTGAATGTACCGCCAATGAGATCCATCGGGAACCATGTGCCGCTAAGCAGAGCGCACACGTTGATGACGAGTGATGAAATGCCGCCCACAGCGGAAGGAGTGGGCAAAGCAGTGCCCAGCAGAAGACCGAGAGAGATAAAAAGCAGAGCCGACGGGAGCAGCGCAGCCATGCACAGCATAAGATTCCAGTTTATCTCAAGACCAAACAGCACTGCGTAGCCAAGGCTCACGGCCGACTGTACGACGGCAATGGGCAGAGCGGGCAGAGTGTAGCCGAAGATATAATCGGTGGAAGTGAGCGGAGAAGCAAACATTCTCATGAGGAAAGAGCTTGCCCGGTCACCGGTAACCAGTGTGCCGAGGAAAATGAGCAGAAATGACTGACCGAACACAGCCATGCTGGGTGCAAAGGAATTTACACCGAAGATGTCGTTGGGCATTTCCGGCAGACTGCGTGTCATGAGGGACATCATGGTGATGAGTACCACAGGAAAACCAATGCCAAAGGCGAAGCTGAGCGGATCGCGCCACATTTCTTTGGCGCAGCGTTTTGCAAAAGCCTGCATTCTCATTATTTTTCGGCCTCCTCTCCGTCGGTCAGCTCAAGGAAAGCATCCTCAAGGGTTTCTTTGCCAGTCTGGCATTTGATTTCATCTGCGGTGCCGAGAGCAATAAGGTCACCTTTGCTCATAATGGCTATGCGGTCAGCAAGGGACTCGGCTTCTTCCAGATAATGAGTAGTAAGTATAATGGTTATGCTGCCCTTGAGCCGCTCGATGTGCTTCCACAACTCACGGCGGGCACGTACGTCCAGTCCAAGGGTAGGCTCGTCCAGAAACAGTATCTTCGGTTCGGAGATAAGAGCCATGGCGATGCTGAGCCGTCGCTGCATACCGCCGGACAGGGATTTTGCACGGTCGTTTGCGCGGTCGGCAAGGTCAAAGGTATCCATCATGCGAGCGGCTTTGGTTTTGGCTTCCTGTCCTCTGAAGCCATAGACCTCGGCGACAAATTCAAGATTTTCCCGGACCGACAGCTTGGCAGCTACTGCGGTTTCCTGCGGAGAGACGTTAATTATCTGCTTGACCTCGCCGGTCTGGGACGTGATGCTCTTCCCCATCAGCAGTGCGTCGCCCTCGGTAGGGGCGAGCAGTCCGCACAGCATGCGGATGGTGGTGGTTTTGCCTGCGCCGTTCTGCCCCAGCAGCGCGAACAGCTCACCTTCCTTAATGGTCAGGTCAAGGTGGTTCACGGCGGTGCGTTTGCCGAAGCGGCGGGTCAGTCCGTCGATGCGGATGGCATCCATAAATGGTCATACTCCTTTCAGTTACACAAGTATAAGGGTGTATATTATTTTGAGTCAGTTACTGTGGCGGTGATTAAAACTGCTGCAAATAATCATTTGTATTTTCAAAAGGCAGAGCCTTTTGCCCGGATTTAGAAACAGCCATATAATTATAGATTATATCAATCGTTTTCCCCGGAACCGATCTGCATGTTCATTCTGTTGACCGCTCTGCGGTTGACCAGAAAAATGACAATCCATATAATGGCAAAGCAGACGAAGAATATCAGTGTGAATATCCAGATTGCGCCGGCCCTGAGCCAGCCGTTTATCAGATAAATAACCAGATAGTCAAGGTAAAGCACCGCCATGTGTATCGTAAAAGCCAGCCCTCGCGGCAGCTGCTCCTGCTGATGCACTGCGGTGACGCCGGCTGCAATAAACGCCACAAGCATGACGGAGAGGACTTCACGGATTATTGTCATCACATCCAGCGAGGTGATGGTTCCCGTTTTATACAGGCATGCCCACACGATACACATTACCACCGGTCCGCACCATGAAAACAGGCAGCCCCGTTTAATGAACTCAACCCAGAATTTTTTCATAATGAGTACTCCTTTTTTAATTCGGCAAAGCATCTTCTCGATATGTAGTCGCTGAAACCGCTTCTGAAAACAGCATCCACTGCGCCGGTCGGGAAAGATCTGAAGCGGACAATGAGCTTCATGTTGGCGATATTGGATTTGTTTATTCTGCGGAAATTATGCGGAAGTATTGCTTCCAGCTCATAAAGATGCATTTTCACACGGTATTTTTTCCGGTCGGAATATGCTGCGTAAGTCTTGCCGTCCTCAATATAGAACGCTTCAACGTCATTTATCCTGAGCAGTCTGATGTCATCATGATCGTAGCCCGCGATTCCGTCCGGAGTGCCTGCCCCGGCAACCAGTGCTTCTATCTCGTCGATCAGAGGTGTTCTTTCATGCACCTGAGCGACGATTTCCTCTTCTTTATCTTTGTCAATAACAATTCTGAATTTCATGTCTTCCCTCCTGTAACTATAATTATAACCATTTGCGGAAATTTGTCAGCAGATTTTGGGTCATCGGCAGTTTTTTGAATGCGAACGGTATATTAAGGTGCAAAAGTCAAAAAAAGCTTATGGCGACGTGGAGCCCAGCACAACGTTCTCGAATACGAAAGGTAATAATAAAGGATAATATATACGAGTCGTATAGATAATCAGTGCAAAAGAGTCAAAAATGCCACGTTCATTTTACGCAGATTTAACATGTAATTTGTCGCTTTCTCGTTGACATCACCGCACGATGTGATATTATTTATATAATGGAAATACAATTGCAGTATGATCCAAAACAAATAACAGGGCATACACGCCTGTGTACAGGCGACAAGGAGGGCTGAACTTTGGACGGCATAACCCTTACCCAGTTTTTCCAGATGCTCATGCAGTACCCGGCGCTGATTGTTACCACTATTCTGACGCTGGGAGTCATTCTGGTCAACGGCTGGACTGATGCACCCAACGCCATTGCCACCAGCGTTTCTACCCGTGCTATCAAGCCGGGCAAGGCTATTATGATGGCTGCGGTCTGCGATTTGCTGGGCGTGCTGGTAATGACAGCAATCAACGGACAGGTTGCCACCACGGTTTTCAACATGGTGGACTTTGGCGGCAATTCAAGAGACGCACTGGTTGCCATGTGTGCCGCGCTGGTTGCTATAGTGACCTGGGCTACTGCGGCATGGTGGTTTGGAATTCCCACCAGTGAGAGTCATGCACTCATTGCCGGTATCTCCGGTGCTGCTATCGCAGTGCACGGCGGCTTTGGAGGCATCAACGGCGACCAGTGGATAAAGGTCATCTATGGTCTGGTGCTTTCCACCATACTCGGCTTCGGGATGGGCTATATCTGCACCAAGGTCACCGAGGCTATCTGCAAAAATATGGATCGCCGCAAGACCGACCGTTTCTTCCAGAAAGCACAGGTTGCAGGTGCCGCTTCCATGGCGTTCATGCACGGAGCTCAGGACGGACAGAAGTTTATCGGCGTGTTCATGCTGGGAATGTTCCTTGTACAGGGACAGGTCGACGGCGGAAACGTCGCCGCTCCTCTGTGGCTGATGGTTCTGTGTGCCGGCGTTATGGGCCTTGGCACTTCAATCGGCGGCTACCGCATCATCAAGGCGGTAGGTATGGACATGGTAAAGCTGGAAAAATATCAGGGCTTTGCTGCGGACATAGCCGGAGCAGGCTGTCTGCTCATCTCCACGCTGACCGGTCTGCCGGTTTCTACCACTCACACCAAGACCACTGCCATTATGGGTGTCGGTGCATCAAAGAATATCAAGCGCGTCAACTGGAGCGTAGTCAAGGAAATGGTGCTCACATGGGTGCTTACGTTCCCCGGCTGCGGACTGCTCGGCTTCTTTATGGCCAAGCTGTTCATGTGGATTTTCTAAACCGATAGCAACATAACAAAATAAATATACGATTCGTATAATAATCAGGAGGACATCATGGCCAAGAAAGAGAACTTCAGCTATTTTGGTTTCTTCAAGGGAATGATGGAACTGGCCTGTCAGGCTGCCCGCGAGCTGGACGAGCTTGCCGGCAACTATGATCGTGACCAGCTTTCCAAGCGCAGCCGTGCCCTGCGTGATGTTGAGCACAAGGCTGACTCGCTTAAGCATCAGATGATCGAGCAGCTGCTCAGGGAGTTCCTGCCTCCCATCGACCGCGAGGATATCATGCTTCTGTCCAGCAGACTGGACGACATCGTGGATGCCATTGACGATGTTTCTCACAGCCTGCAGATGTTTGACATCGCCGAGTGCCGTCCAGAGGTCAAGGAGTTTACGGCTTTGATCGTCAAGGCATGCGACCGCCTCAGTGAGGTTATCAACGAGTTTGAGAACTACAAGAAAAAAGCAGAGTTCCTTCGCGCCGGAGTTATTGAAGTCAACAGCTTTGAGGGTGAGGGAGACAAGCTCTATACCGAGGCAGTACATAAGCTGTTCACCGACGGTACAGATGCCGTTCAGGTCGTTGCATGGAAGTCCATCTTCGATTACCTTGAGGTCTGCTGCGATGCCTGCGAGCACGTTGCCGATCAGGTTGACACCGTTTTGATGAAGAATTATTGATTGAAAATTGTTGAGCGGCTCCTGCGTGAAAAAGCGCGGGAGCTGCTTTTTGCGTTTGCGTGCGGGGAACGTGTGCCCGTTAGTCCTGACAGAGAGCCCGATTTCTTTGCAACTTGACCATCTGCAGGGGTTCGGCACTGTGCGGAGGTTGGGGTAAATGACAACGATTGACCAAAAATGAAATTTATCGCGATAAAGCATTGAAATAACTGGATATAAAGTGTATAATTATAAAATCTTACTGTATGGCATTATACTGCGGCCATCAAAATCAAGGAGGAAGGTTATGATTCAGGCATTGCAATCTCTGCCCCAGCGCACCTGGCTGATGCTGGGCACCATCGGCGCCTATTTGCTGATGATGATTATTATTGGTATTGTTTTTTCCCGCCGGAACGACAGCGTTTCCAGCTTCTATCTCGGCGGACGCAAGCTCGGCCCTCTGGTCACCGCCATGAGCGCCGAGGCATCCGACATGAGCAGCTGGCTGCTCATGGGTCTGCCCGGCCTTGCTTATCTGTACGGCACTGCTGAAGCAGTGTGGACCGCCATAGGTCTGGCTGTCGGCACCTACATCAACTGGCTTATCGTTTCCAAGCGCCTGCGCCGCTATTCTGCCCGCATTGACGCAATCACTGTTCCCGATTTCTTCTCCAAGCGCTTCGGGGACAACAGCGGTGCCATTCAGGCAATTGCTGCTCTTGTTATCATCGTATTCTTTGTTCCCTACACCGCATCCGGCTTCTCTGCCTGCGGCAAGCTGTTCTCCAGCCTGTTCGGCGTGGATTATCTGACTGCCATGATCATCAGTGCGGCTGTTATCGTACTGTACACCGCTCTGGGCGGATTCCTGGCTGCCAGCACCACCGACTTCATCCAGAGCATCGTCATGAGCATAGCTCTGGTCATGATCCTCGGCTTTGGCATCCACTCTGCCGGCGGATTCGGTGCTGTGTGGGACAATGCCCGTTCCCTTGAGGGTTATCTGACCCTGACACAGGTTCACGATGCAGCTGGCGGTGCTCCCGGCGAGTACGGCGCACTGACCATCGCTTCCACTCTGGCATGGGGTCTGGGCTACTTCGGTATGCCCCACATCCTGCTCCGCTTCATGGCCATCAAGGACGACAGCAAGCTTAAGCTGTCCCGCCGTGTGGGCACCATCTGGGTCATCATCGCTATGTTCGCAGCTATCTTTATCGGTATCGTCGGCAACGGCATGACCGCCAAGGGCGCTCTGGGTCAGCTGGCTGACTCCGAGACCATCATCGTTGACATCGCCGGCCTGCTCAGCCAGATCGGTCCCGTCTTCGCCATTCTCGCCGGTGTTGTTCTTGCCGGTATTCTGGCTGCTACCATGTCAACCGCCGACTCTCAGCTGCTGGCTGCTTCTTCCAGCATGTCCGAGAACATTCTGGGTGGTCTGTTCCGCGTTAAGATGACCAAGCGCGCCAGCATGGTCGTTGCCCGTCTGACTGTTCTGGGCATCGCTATCGTGGGCGTTCTGCTTGCCACCGATCCCAACAGTTCTGTTTTCCGTATCGTTTCCTTTGCATGGGCCGGCTTCGGTGCCGCTTTCGGTCCCCTCATGCTGTTCTCCCTGTTCTGGAAGCGCTGCAACCGCTGGGGCGCTCTTGCCGGTATGATCGCCGGTGGTGCTGTTGTATTCATCTGGAAGTTCCTCGTTCGTCCCATGGGTGGTCTGTGGGACATCTACGAGCTGCTGCCCGCATTCATCGTTTCCGCTCTGGTCATCGTCATTGTGTCCCTGCTGACCGGCAAGCCCTCTGCCGAGGTTGTTGCTGAGTATGACGCTTATCAGGCCAACATGAAGTCCGGTGAAGAGGTTGCTGCTGTTGAGACTGCCTGCGAAGAAGCTGCCGAGGATTCCGAAGAGGCTGCTGAGGCTTGCCTCTGCTGCTGCGCCGAGTGCGAAGCTGCTGCCGAGGCCACCGAGGAAGCCGCTGAAGAGACTGCCGAGGAAGCAGTCGCTGACGCAGTTGAGGAGACCGCCGAGGTAGCCGAGACCGTTGAAGAGACCGTCGAGGCTGCCGCAGAGGAAGCTCCTGCTGTTCCTGAGGTTTTCGAAGAGGCTGTCATCGAGACTCCCGAAGTCACTGAGTAATTCGGCATTATATTAATTAGGCACAGAGCCCTGACCGATGATCCGGTCAGGGCTCTGTTTATGCGAAAAATTATTTCTCGTGGTGAAAAATAATCCGGTCTTAATGTGTGTTATGGATGAAAGGAGGTTTTGCCGGTGTATTCGTTTGGTACCGATGAATACATAGGTCACGTCATCCGGACCTATAGCGGCTCCATGCTGCGGGCGGCATATACCGTTCTGCATTCAGCCGCCGATGCCGAGGATGCGGCTCAGGAAGCTTTCGTCCGCCTTATGACCAGTCGGCCGGCCTTTCGCGACAGTGAGCACGAAAAGGCGTGGCTGCTGCGGGTGACCATAAACATCGCCCTCAATATGCGCAGATCAAAGGCACGTGAGGGTCTGCCCCTTGATGAAAGCCTGCCATGTCCTCCGGAGACAGACGGAGAGCTGCTGGATATGGTGCTTTCCTTGCCGGAGAAGTACCGTACGGTCATCCACCTATACTATTATGAAGGCTACGCTATCCGTGAGATAGCAGAAATCTTAAAGATACCGCCGGCCACTGCGGGTACTCGTCTTGCCCGTGGCCGCGAGGCACTGAAAGGCATGCTGAAAGGAGAGTCAGAGCAATGAAAGAGATGCAGGAATACCGCAGACAGATTGAACGGGTTGTGTTCTGTCCCGACTTTGAGCAGCGAACAGCAGAGCTGATGAGGCAGGCGGCGGGAGAAAAGGAGAACTTCACCATGAGAAACAGAAAGAGCGTCAAGATCATCATTGCCGCCGCTGCGGCAGCGATTCTGCTGACCACAACCGTTTTTGCCGTTTCGACATTGCTGTCTGCCGGAGACGTGGCGCAGCAGTTGGGCGACAGAAATTTCATCACCGCCTTTGAAAGCGAGGACGCTGTGTCCATCAACCAGACCGCCGTTGTGGGCGATTACGAGCTGACACTGCTGGGAATCGCTTCCGGCGAGCAGCTTGATTTCATCAACGATCAGGCCATCGAAAACTTTCACAGCTATGTGGTTCTGGCGGCAAAACGTACCGACGGTGCCCCTATTGACCCGGCTGACGGTCTGAAATATGGTGACACCGGAAGAGAATATGCCATCTCCCCGTTGGTGGATGGCTGGGCACCACACATGGTCAACGCCTGGAGCCTTAACTGTTGCGGACACGGCCTTACAATTGACGGCGTGCGCTACTATCTCTTCGATTACACCAATCTTGAGCTGTTTGCCGACCGCACCGTCTATCTGGCGGTGTACGAGGGTCTTGCACCGTCCATAGAGAAATTCACCCTCCATGAGGACGGAACCATCACCTTTGCAGAGGGCTACACCGGCGAGGGAACCATGTTCACCCTGCCCGTTGACCCTTCCAAAGCCGACCGCGAGGCGGCGATGGAGCTGCTGGAGAATATGGGTGTTCTGGACGACACGGGGCTTCCCGCGGACGATGCCGAAATCATAACGGAAGAGGAGATCATTGTCGAGATTGACGAAAACGGCAAGGCTGAAGTGATCTGCGGTGACGCAGATGTGCTCATTGACGGTGTCACCGTCGAAATCATCGACGAAGTGGAAAGTCTGACAACAACTACCGTCACCTGCGAAGGAGAGCATACTCCCACCACCGCCACAGCACCGTAAGTGCGAAAAATTACCTCGCAGATAAAAAATACCGCCCGAACCACTGCGGATTGGCAGAGGTTCGGGCGGTATCCCGTTTGCAGAAACAATCAGAAGCTCAGTGCCAGCGCCAGAATACCGATGTATATAAGCATGACCGGCGTGCCGCGCAGAGCGTAGGGTATGTCGGGATTGTCCGCACGACGCATTCCTGCGTTTAGCAGCCATGAGGCAACGGCAAAGCCCAGTCCGGCACCCAGACAGTATCCTATGACCGAGGGAGCGTTGGTTATGCTGCCCTCCCAGAAGGAAACGGGAATGGATTCTCCGCGGAACAGCAGCAGAGGAGCGGCAACAGCAGCACCGCTGAATGCGCCCGGAGCGACGCAGTTACCTATGGCATCCTGAGCGCCGGGGATAAGAGAAACGATTTTTGATACAATGAGATACCACAGTATGACCGATGCGCATGTAAAGCCTATGCGGACCGGCAGTGAAGACGAAATGGCCCACAGCGGGAAATAGCGGTCAAAGGGCATGGTCACCGCACAGCACAGCATGGCAAACAGGGCAGTAAAGCCGGCGGTGATAAAAAGCCGGCTGGGACGGCGAACCGCGTTGAGCATGGCGGCACTGTCCACTGCACCGTTGAGAAGCAGATTCTGTGAAAATGCGGCAATGAGCAGATAGAGGAAAAAGAAACCGATCTGTCTCATCTGCGCACCCCCTTTCCGGTCAGAGCACGAACAAGGCCTATGAGCAGGCCACAAAGAATAAAACCAAAGAAAGGGCTCTGGAGCTCACCAGCACCGCTTATGCCCATGGAGACGCCAAGCAGAGCGCCTCCGCCCAGCAGTTCACGGATAAAAGCTACCGGAAGGGCAATAAGGGCAAAGCACAGTGCACACGAAATGCCTTCTGCTATTGTTTCGCGTGGAAGAAGGATGCGGGCATCCTGCCATGTACGGTGCATAACAAGGCCGTTCATGGCGGCAAGCGGAGCATAAATGCCCATGCCGGTCACGCTGTCGGGAAAGACATTATCCAGCAGCAGAGACAGCAGAAACACAGTGACCGAGGATATGGCGGTGTAGAAGGCCGGTCGCAGCTGTTTGCTCAGCCGCTCCTTTTCTTTGCAGGCAACGAAGCCCACAAGGGGAAGATTGACCAGCATAAACAGCGAGAGTATCAGAGCTCCGGAAAGCGTTGTACAGCCGGCAGCAATAAGTGTGGCTCCCGCAGCTCCGGTAAGAAGAGGATTGCTGCAAAAGGTTTCAAGGAATATCTGTCCGCTGCCGGTTATCCGGCGGGGTGCAGGGTCGTTTCTGAGGGTCATTGGTTCTGCCCTCCCTGTCTTTTCTTTTCGCGCTTTTCGCGTTCGAGTTCTTCGTACAGCTCGTCTACGTCGATGTCAAAGCGGCCCTTTGAGCCGAATTTCTTGCGCAAGGTGTTGGTTATCCTGCGGCGGTATGCGGCAAGACTGATGCCCTTACCTCTGCAGTAGTATACAAAGTAGTCAAGGGGTGACGCAGCGGCGTTCAGCAGAAGCAGAGCGAAAATTTCGCCGCCCTCTGTGGAACCGATACGGCGGAAGATGACAGTGAGAATTCCGGCGCACATGCCGTACAGTGCACGGCCCGAACCGGTATGAAGTCGGAGGCCAAGCGG
>JAZUOR010000145.1:0-5259 GCA_045604745.1 Acutalibacteraceae bacterium
TCAGCCTCACCAAGCCCGGACATACCTCCTACATCAACAGAAGCTTTGTCGCCGGAACCGACACTCTCCCCTCTGTTATCACTCTCTACGCCGGTGACATCAACGCCGATAACGCCATCAATGCAAAAGATCAGGCAGCCATGACGGAAGTGTTCGGCAAAGCCTCAGCCGATGAAGGCTATACCGCAAACGCCGACTTCAACGAGGACGGCTACATCAATGCAAAAGACCGGGCTGACATCATCGCCAACTTCGGTCAGAGCGGCATCGTGACAGAATAAAGCCCGAAACGAGTACTTACGGAGGAAAGCATCATGAAAACAAAACGATTATTCACAGTACTGCTTGCACTGCTGATAACTCTGTCCGTACTGATTCCGGGCGTCATAATGACCGCTTCAGCTGCCGCCTCACCCGGAATTACCTTTGACTGCCTCTATTCCCCGTCGCAGTCAAAGCTCACCGTAAACGCGTCGGTATCCAACCCGGACACCGATGTGAACAGTGCAATGTTTGTGCTGGACTACGACAAGGCTCTGCTTACCACCGACGAATCCAAAGTATCGTTTGCTGCGCCCGCATCCCGCTCGGCAGTTTATTCCGCCGACGGACACATCGGCGCTGACTGGTACTACAATGATGGTCTTGCAAAGTCGTCCGCTTCTTCCCCTGCTGTAACCATTGAGTTTACGGTCAAAGACGGGACATCTCTTGACGCATTGAAGAACGCTCTGTCCATCTGCGACGACACCGATTACCTCAACAGCATCGGCGGATACGGCACTGACGGCGGTCTGCTTCTTTGCAAAAGCAGCAGTGAATTCTACAATGCCGCCCAGAGTACCGCATCCTCAACATTCAACTTCAGCGAAGAGCAATCCACATCCGCAAAGCCCGCGCTGATTTTTGACAGCGTATATTCCCCCGATAAGAAGGAACTGGTCACGACGGTATCCGTTTCCAATCCGGACAACAAGGTCGGCTCTGCCATGTTCGTTCTCAAGTATGATTCAGCCCGACTCACTCCAAAATCCTCCGGCAGCGTCAGCTATCTCGGCAGCGCAAAGGAATCAAAAACCTACGCAAACTCCGCTTCCGGGTATCTCGGTGCCGATTGGTACTACGACACAGCTCTTTCTGCATCAGCCACTCCCACAGACGCTGTGCAGCTTGTTTTTGATGTCACAGACGGAACAACACTTGATCAGCTCAAAACCGCTCTGAGCGTGTGTGCTGACTCAAGCTATCTGAGCAGCATCGGATACAAGAACGACGGCGGTGTGCTTATCTGCGAAAACGGCACTGTTTTCTTCAACGCAGCAGACAAAACAGCCGAAGCTGAATTCAATTATGAGCAGGCCGCAGTCCAGCCGGACGCTTCCTACACCATCACCGTTGAAAACGGCACCGCAAAGGTGGGAAATCAGACTGCCTCCACCGCCAAAGCAGGCGACACGGTGACCATTACCGCCAATCCTCCAACCAACGGCTACAAATTCAAGGAATGGCAGATCGTGTCCGGCTCTCCTTCTCTGGCATCTGCAGCCTCCGCAACCACCACCTTCACCATGCCCGCAGCCAACGTGTCGCTCAAGGCCATATACGAACAGGAGCCTCCCGCTCCGGCAAGCTACACAATCTCTGTTGCCGACGGTACCGCCACGGTTGGCAATCAGGCCGTCACATCGGCAAAAGCCGGTGACACGGTGACCATCACCGCAAAAGCACCTGCTTCCGGTTACAAGTTCAAGGAATGGCAGGTTGTGTCCGGATCGCCCTCGCTGGCTTCGGCAACCTCTGCGACCACCACATTTACAATGCCCGCAGCCAACGTGTCGCTCAAGGCAGTCTACGAGCCAAGCAGTCCTGCCCCATCCACATACACTATCACCGTTAAAAACGGAACGGCAAGTGTCAACGGACAGACTGTCACAACCGCAAAGCCCGGTGACGTTGTAACCATCACTGCCAACACCACCGACTCACACGGCAACGCTTTCAAAAACTGGGTCGTAAACTCCGGAAAGATCACTCTTGCAAGCTCCGGTTCAGCAACCACGACCTTCACGATGCCGGCTTCCAATGTTTCTGTCACAGCTAAATACGATACCGGTAAAGATCCTTATCCCACCGGAGACGATTCAACGTCAATCTATGCTGCATGTGCAGCGGTCGTTGCTGTTGCGAGCATCTTTGTCATTCTTGTTCTTCTTTACAGAAAACGTCACGGTTTGACTGTTCGTTAATAGTAAGCTAATCAGTAATACAGCCTGCGCAGCGGTTACAAACCAGCTGTCTGCGCAGGCTGTTGTTATTTTCCCACACCTGTATAGACGAAAACCGAACCATCGGCAAGAGCGTATGGTTCGCACCCTCAGGTCTGGAGCCCGATCCTCCTCGTCGCCGCCTGACCGTACACCACCATCATCCCATGTTCAATATAATGACCACATGCCAACTGAAAGTATGCTGCTCATATTTGAGCAAACAGTATATTACGTTATTTATTGACGGCAAACAGAATGTGTTGTAAGATAACAATATATACCAGTGACTGGAGGAAATACACTGTGGCAACCGATTTTGGCTTCAGAGCCTACGATATGGAACAATGCACAGACCCATTCGTTTTCATAAGCTACAAGAGCGAGGATTGCGAACAGGTAGCGGTTTATGCCCGCTATCTGCACGATAACGGCATAAACGTCTGGTACGACGAGGGTATAAAGAGCGGTAAAGCATGGGATGAATATATTCTGTCGGTGATCGAACGCCCCGCCTGCAAGGCAGTACTGCTGTTCGTTACCTCCAGAATCGCTCAATCATCCTTCATACCGTCCGAAATCAAATACGCCCGCGACAACAAAATACCTACTGTTGCCGTGTATCTCGAATCGGGTCTTGACCTTGAAGCCTTGATTGGCAAGGCCATGAAGGTGTATGTCAGTCAGTGGCAGAGCGTCATGGCCTATATAGGCACAAAAGAAAGCGTCTGTGCCGAGGTACTTAATGCCGCCCGCGGTGCTATGAGCAATGCGCAGTCGTCCGGTCAGGCAAAATGCGACGAACTGCTCAAGAACGCTCAGTTTTTCCTGATGAACTACCGTCGCTCAGGAAGTCAGGTCGATATATCCGCAGCTCAGAAGCAGTACCTCACAATGACCGAAGAATACCCCACCGACTACCGCGGCTGGCTTGGGCTGGCGGTGCTGGAATGCACCGGTGCAGTGACCAACCTCACCGACGCGCTTGCACGTCTTGAATCTGCAGCAAGGTATTATTCCTATGTCGTTTCCGCCGGAGCCGACAGTGCTGCGTCACCGGAGTACACTCAAGCCAAGAGTGGAATGTGGTACAGGATTCTGGATCTGATGCGCAATGAGCTGAACAACGAATGTTACAGCACGGAATCATACGAGCATTTCCTCAAAAAAACAGAACCGTTTTCGCATCGGTTTGGTCACACAAGACCGGATGTCAGCAATCAGTATAACGATATACGCCAAGAGGCTGTACGGAGCATACAATTACAGGAAAACAGCATGACTGTAACCGGTAAAAAAGCAAAAGTCATTACTTCTGCCAAAGAGACTGATACCCCACACGCCGCTGAAGCATATATACAATCAAAACACAAATTAAGGCGGCGGCGCATTTTCAAAGCAATTGCCGCAGCTGCAATTATAGCATTGCTTTTATTCTTTATTTCCAGAAGCCCTTCATTATCGTTTCTATTGGATATACAATATTTTTCCTGTTAGCTGAGCCTTTCAGCTGTGAGGAGCAGATACTGCCCGAACCCTGATGCAGACGCTGAGCATCCGGCTTATCGCAAGCGACTCTTGCGGCAAAATGTTAAAGCACCGAGTAATCGAAGAGATTATTCGGTGCTTTTCGGAGGAATTACAAAACACATGAAAACAGTTAAGAAAATCCTGATCATGCTGACTGGCATATGCCTTGCGTTCTGCCTGATCTGCCCGTTTGCCATTGCAGTTATCCATAGTGTTGTGATGGGCAGGTACGACTACGATGATTATTCCGGTGACCGTTACCTGTTATACGACGATGTAAGGGATGAATATCCGAGAAAAACGCTTTGGTTTATATCCGGAGATAACACGCTTTGCGCGTTTCTTTATGGCCAAGACAACGATAAGGGTCTTATTGTTGTTGCTCCGGGACATACGGATGCAAACGATATCAAGCTGTATGAAATACGGTATTTTGTCGATGCCGGATACTGCGTCATATGCTTTGATTACACCGGGTGTTACACAAGCGAAGGCAAAGCCTTCGGCGGATACACGCAGGCGGTATATGATCTCGACGCATTGCTCGGATTCATAGAAAGCCGCGAGGAATTTGCAGGCATTCCCGTGTATCTGTTCGGACACAGTCTGGGAGGTTATGCAGTCGCTGCTGTGCTCGGAACGGAACACAGCATACAGGCCGCCGTATCTGCCTCAGGCTTTGACACAGCAGAGGAGCAGTGGCAGTATTCAATCAGTAAATATACCGGCGTGTTCTACCCTGTCATCAGACCGTTCAACAGCCTTTTCATCAGCATGAAATACGGCGAAGATAAATCGCTTTCCGCGACAGACGGCATCAACAGCACCGACATACCTGTGCTGGTCATTTCTGCCGAAGAAGACTCGTTCTACGGCGGCACAAGTCCTGTTTTCCGCCGGCAGAACGAAATAACCAATCCCAATTGCTCGTTTATTCTCATGGACACAGAAAACCACAACGGGCATTACGATTATTTTCTCACGGACGAAGCTCTGGCATATCAGAATAGTCTCCCCAAAGCAAAGATCGACAAAGAGCTTTATATGGAGCACAACGCCGATGTAATGAACATGATCATAGCCTTTTTCGATCAGACACAGAACGACTGAGCGTCCGGTCTTATCTCATATCCGATTATGTGAACAAACAAGTCAAAGCCGCCGGATCAGATCCGACGGCTTTGACTGTTTTCATTTCATAATGCGTTTTTCAATCAGAACAGCATCAAATATCATTCGATATCTTCTCAGCCCAGTGCCTCAATATTAGCCATTACAGCCTCGTAAAGGGCAATGATGTCGCGGCTGACCTGCTTTTCGGTCTCAGGCACTGAATCTTTCTTGAGGTTGTTCTGCATGATGTTGTACATGGAGTTGGACTTGACGGTTCCGTACACATAAGAGCCGTCCTCAAGCACTGCAAAGGGCACGCAGTAGAACTTGTCCATGATGTCCTTGGAGGATA
>JAZUOR010000146.1:0-2973 GCA_045604745.1 Acutalibacteraceae bacterium
CCTTGGCTCACAGAACGACATGGCTACGATCCGACTTCCCATCGTCGGTCGGGTGTGCATGGACCAGCTCATGCTGGATGTTACCGGCATTGAGGGCGTGAAGGAAGGCGACCGTATCACCGCCTTCGGCATTGACGGCGACGCGGAAATCCCGGTTGACGAGCTTGCCGACAAGATGGGCACCATCAACTACGAGCTCATCTGCCGCATGGCGCGCCGCGTGCCGCGGGTCTACCGCAGAGGCGGCAAGGCCATAACCCACACCGATTATCTTATTTAGTAACTAATCCGTAAGGAGCGAACATATCATGAATTATTCCTTTGCAAACCGTGTAAACACCCTGCAGCCGTCGGTCATCAGAGAAATACTCAAGTATTCCTCCGTGCCCGGCATGATTTCCTTTGCCGCCGGCAATCCCGCCCCTGAGGCTTTCCCCACCGACGCGATAGCCGCCATTTCCGCAAACATCTACGCAGAGCGTCCCATCGACGCCCTGCAGTATTCGGTCACCGAGGGCTACAATCCCCTGCGCGAGGCCATCCGCGAGCGTTATTCCGATCTCTTCGGCGAGGTGGACAATATCATCATCACCACCGGCGCTCAGCAGGTCATGGAACTGACCACCAAGAGCCTGTGCAACGAAGGCGATGTCATCATCTGCGAGGCTCCCACCTTTATCGGCTCCCTCAACGCCTTCCGTTCCTTCAACACAAAGCTTGTGGGCGTGCCCATGGAGAACGACGGCATGGATCTCAACGCCCTTGAGGATGCGCTGAAGACCAACGAAAACGTGCGTTTTATCTACTGCATTCCCAACTTCCAGAATCCCTCAGGCATCGTGACCAGCCTTGAAAAACGAGTTGCCATCTATGCTCTTGCAAGAAAATACGACGTTATGATCCTTGAGGACAATCCCTACGGCGAGACCCGCTGGGAGGGAGAGGAAATTCCTGCCATAAAGACCATGGACATCGACGGACGCGTGGTTTATGCCGGCACCTTCTCCAAGGTCATCTCCCCCGGCCTGCGCGTCGGTTATGCCATTGCTCCCGCTCCTGTCCTCGCCAAGATGACCGTGTGCAAGCAGATTTCCGATGTGCACACCGGCATTTACAACCAGATGATCGTTCATGAGTTCATGACCAGCGAAAACTACGACGCTCACCTTGCATCCATCAAGGATATCTACCGCAAGAAGAGCAGTCTGATGACCTCCCTCATCGACATCGAGCTGGCTCCCCGCATCAGCTACATAAAGCCCGCCGGCGGTCTGTTCATCTGGTGCACTCTCCCGGAGCAGATCGACATGATGGGCTTTGCCTCCGAAGCTGTCAAGCGCAACGTCGCCGTAGTTCCCGGCAATGCTTTCCTCGTAGACGAAAGCCAGCCCTGCAGCAATATCCGCCTCAACTTCTCCACTCCCACCGACGAGCAGATCGAAAAGGGAATGAAGGTTCTGGGCGAGCTGCTGAGCGAATATTGATTCGCCGCGAGTATTGATTCGCCGCGAATATTGATTCGCTCAGTAATGAAGAATGAATAATGAATAGTGAATAATTATGGTTAATCATTCCGCTGCGCGGAATGACCATTGAATTTATTGTTCACAATTCATTGCGTTTGCCGGAGATTCCGGGGTTTTTACGATTTGCCCCCATATATTAAAAAGCCATGCGCAGCATGGGTTTACCGCAATTATTCATTCTTCATTATTCACTATTCATTATTCATTATCCAATACACAATCAAGGAGATACATTATGTCTGACATCACCACCTCCGCCGCTGCTGCCGAGGCAAAACCGCCCCGCAAAAAGCGCATATTTTCCGCCATTCAGCCCAGCGGCGAAATGACCATAGGCAACTATCTGGGTGCCATCCGCAATTTTTCCGCCATGCAGGACGAGTTCGAGTGCATCTATGCCACCGCCAACCTGCACACCCTGTCTGTCCGTCAGGACCCCAAGGCATTCAAGGCCAACACCGAACAGCTCTATGCCATGCTGCTTGCCTGCGGAGTTGACCGCAGCAAGTGTCTGCTGTTCCACCAGAGCCTTGTGCCCGCCCACGCCGAGCTGAGCTGGATCCTCAGCACCTACACCCAGTTCGGCGAGCTGAGCCGCATGACCCAGTTCAAGGATAAGTCCGCCCGTCACGCCGACAACATCAACGCAGGTCTTTTCACCTACCCCGTGCTGATGGTGGCTGACATACTGCTCTATCAGGCCGACCTCGTACCCATCGGCGCCGACCAGAAGCAGCATCTTGAGCTCACCCGCGACGTCGCCGAACGCTTCAACGGCATCTACGGCAACGTCTTTACCGTTCCCGACCCCTACATTCCCCCCATTGCCGCCCGTGTAATGAGCCTGACCGACCCCACAAAGAAGATGAGCAAGTCAGACGACAACACCCGCAGCTTTGTACTTATGACCGACCAGCCCTCCACCATCATGAAGAAGTTCAAGTCGGCTGTAACCGACTGTGAGGCCGTGGTGTGCAGAGGAGAAAACAAGGCCGGCATCAACAACCTCATGGACATCTACGCTGCTGTAACCGGCAAGACTGACGAGCAGATCGTGGCCGAGTTTGACGGAAAAGGCTACGGCGACTTCAAGACCGCTGTCGGCGAGGCTGTGGTTGCCATGATCGAGCCCATCCAGCAGGAGTATAACGCCCTGCTCAAGGACCGCAAGTACCTCAACCAGTGCGCTCTGGAGGACGCCGAAAAGGCCGCCGCCATCGCCGAGCGCACCATGCAGAAGGTGTACAAGAAGGTCGGTCTGCCCAGGAGGTAAGGGGATTTGGGTGCGGTGAATCCGGCAGGAGCGGCGAATGAAGAATGAATAGTGAATAATGAATAATGAATAATTATGGTTAATCATTCCGCTTTGCGGAATGACCATTGAATTTTTTGTTCGCTGTTCCTGACATTTGCCGGAGAGCCTGCCTTTTTCGCCGGAGGATACGGA
>JAZUOR010000147.1:0-11895 GCA_045604745.1 Acutalibacteraceae bacterium
TCTTCAGCCGGTGCTGAGCGTCAGCTATGTGCTGAGCACTATCCTCGGTGCACTGGTGCTCAATGAGCCTGTCCGGCTCAGAAACATTATCGGCATCACGCTTATAATCGCCGGTGTGATCCTTCTTTCCGGCAGCAGCTCCGGCAGGCAGAACGCTCCGACCGACGACTCTCCCGGAGGTGAACTATGAACCTCGGATTCTCTGTTCCACACGCTCTGGTCTACGTCCTGCTGGTAATAATGACCGTCATCGGCGCATGGGGAAGCTTTTTCCTAAAGCGCGCCTCCGCTTCCGACGGTATAGCACGACTTGCTTCTGACTATAATTTCTACCTCGGCGGATTTCTCTATTTTCTTTCCGCGCTGCTCAACATTTTCGTGCTGCAGTTTCTCCCCTATTCGACTGTGCTTCCGATGACCTCGCTGACTTACGTCTGGACCATGCTTATCGGCACCTTTCTGCTGGGCGAAAAACAGAGTCTGCGCAGCGTGCTCGGCATCATTCTCATCGTTTGCGGAGTTACTCTCATGATCTGACTTTTCCCTTTTCACCATTTCCGTGCTCCGGAGGCCACCCTCTATGTTATATCGCGACATCCCCGGCGTGCCCGATTTCCGCGCCGACGAATTTTCGGAAAAGAAAACAAAATACTGCATCCTTATCCCCATACTCAACGAGGCTGACCGCATAATCCACGAGCTGGAACGCGCCTGTCAGCACGGAGTTGACCGCCTGTGCGACATCGTCATCTGCGACGCAGGCTCCACCGACGGCTGCACCGAAGAGCAGAGACTTCGCTCTCTGGGAGTCAACACGCTCCTTGTCAAGCTGGGCAGCGGCAAACAGGGTGCGCAGCTGCGCATGGGCTTTCACTGGGCCATTCAGCGCGGCTATACCGGCTTTATAACCGTCGACGGCAACAACAAGGACAGCATTGAGGATGCCGGCAGATTTGTGGAAAAGCTGGATGCCGGGCTCGACTTTGTTCAGGGCTCCCGTTTCATCAAAGGCGGCAAGGCCGTAAACACGCCCTTTATGCGCTACATATCCGTCCGGCTGCTGCACGCTCCGGTAATAAGCCTTACCGCCGGTCAGCGTTTCACCGACACAACAAACGCCTACCGAGCCTATTCCCTGCGCTACATAACCCACGAAAAGGTGCAGATTTTCCGAGACGTGTTCGACACCTACGAGCTCCTTGCCTACCTTTCCGTACGTGCCTCTCAGCTTGGCATGAACACCTGCGAAATACCCGTGCGGCGGGAATATCCCCGCGGCAAAAAGACCCCTACCAAAATCAGCCCCTTCAAGGGCAATCTCAACCTGCTGCGCATTCTGTTTGCAAACATGCGCGGCGCCTATAATCCGTCCGACGCGGATTAGGGAGGAACCACATTGAGTGAAAAATACGACAAGATAATCATCGGAGCCGGATTGTACGGTCTTTATTCCGCTCTTTTCTGCGCACGTCAGGGCGATAACGTTCTGGTGCTTGAGTGTGATGATGCTCCTTTCCGGCGCGCAACATATATAAATCAGGCCCGTGTGCACATGGGCTATCATTACCCGCGCTCTATTTCGACCGCGCTCAAATCGCGCGGGTATTTTGAACGCTTCAACAAAGATTACGGCTTCTGCATTCTTTCCAGCTTCGATCAGGTCTACGCCACCAGTGCCTGCTTCAGCTGGACAAATGCCGATGAATTCCGCAAGTTCTGCCGTGATGCCGACATCCGCTGCGACGATCTGCCCGTCTCGCGCTATTTCAAGCCTGGCATGTGCGACGGGGCATATATGACCACAGAATACACCTATGACGCCGTGATGCTGCGGGACTATTTTGTCGGGCAGCTCGCCCCGCTGAGCAATGTTCACATCAGATACTCAGCCGACATCACATCCATTGAACGGGACAGTGACCGGTACGTTGTCTCGACCTCTGACGGAGGCAGATTTGCTTCTTCGTTTGTTCTGAATGCCACCTATGCAAGCGTAAACCAGATTCACGATCTCTGCGGCTTCGAACCGTTCAGAATCAAATACGAGCTTTGTGAGATCATTCTCTGTACCGTTTCAGACCGGCTCTCCAACACCGGCATCACCGTCATGGACGGTCCCTTCTTCTCCATCATGCCCTTTGGAAAAACCGGACTGCATTCTCTCACATCGGTCACGTTCACTCCCCATGTGGCAAGCTATGAACAGCTCCCGACCTTCTCCTGCCAGAATAACAGCGGCGGTTTCTGCTCACCCGCAAAGCTCGGCAACTGCGACGACTGTCCGGCACGTCCTGCCAGCGCCTGGCCGTACATGTCCGCTCTGGCAAGAAAGTATATGCGGGACGAGCTGGGATTTGAATACGTAAGCTCCCTGTTTTCCATGAAACCGATCCTGAAGGCATCCGAGATCGACGACTCCCGCCCGACAGTGGTCCGTAAGCTCAGCGACAGCCCCGTGTTTTACAGCGTTCTGTCCGGCAAGATCAACACAGTATACGATTTGGACGAGGTATTGAAGAATGAATAACCCCACCCGTGAGAAAGAAAGCAATTTCGTTTCGGCAGTCGTCTATATGCATAACAGTGAGGCGCACATCGTTCAGTTCCTTTCCTCTCTGACCGAGGTTCTTGGCGGCAAATTTGCCCATTACGAGGTCATCTGCGTAAATGACGCATCCGACGATAACAGTGCCGATCTGGTGCGCAGCATGGCCGGCTGCGAAGGCGGCTCCATAAGCCTGATAAACATGAGCTATTATCAGGGTGTCGAAGCGGCAATGAACGCCGGCGTTGATCTTTCCATCGGTGACTATGTATATGAATTCGACAGCTGCCTGCTCAGCTATGAACCCTCACTGATCTCCGATGTCTATGACCATATGCTCAAGGGCTATGATATTGTTTCTGCCGTTCCCGGCCGCAACCGCATATCTTCACGGATATTTTACAATTTATTCAACAAACATGCCCACTATCAGTATAAGATAACCTCTGAGACCTTCCGCATCTTGTCCCGCCGCGCAATAAACCGCATTCATTCCATGAGCCGCACAATCCCCTACAGAAAGGCTCTTTACGCCAACTGCGGACTGTGCATAGACTCCATAAAATACACTCCGGTAAAGGGTCTGGACAGTGCTTCCAAAAACGCAAACAGCCAGCAGATGCGCACCGCCATTGACTCGCTCATCATCTTCACAAACGTTGGATATAAATTTGCGTCGGTGCTCACAGGAATAATGATGCTTGCATCTTTCCTTGAGATAGTCTACACCGTTGCAATCTATCTGCTGGGCAAGCCTATCGAAGGCTACACGACCACCATGCTGGTTCTTACTCTTGGCCTTTTCGGTGTCTTCGCCGTGCTTGCGGTAGTAATAAAATACCTGTCCATCCTTGTTGACCTGATCTACAAGGAGCAGAAATACGTCGTAGAATCAATCGAAAAGATTTCAAAACAGGGTGATTCCAATTGACCTCTTCACTTAAAAATTTCATCGGCAAGACGCAGGATGTCATGCGCGATGCCTGCAAAAAGCCGATATTCTTTATCATTGCCGGAGCCGTTCTTCTTCGCCTGATTTATTTTTTTGTTTCTCTTGCTGTATCCGGTCCCGGTTTTGTACTTTTCCCTGACAGCCAGTCCTATATCCGCCCTGCCGGAACGCTGCTTGAATGCGGCCGTTTTCTGACATCGTCCGGTGAAATTGACATCCTGCGCACCCCCGGTTATCCGGTCTTTATCTCTTTCATGATGCTGCTCTTTGGCTTTGAATACTATTGGGTCGGTGTCGTGATCTTCCAGATTGCCCTGAGTGCCGTCGGCATTTTTGCGCTATATCGCATCTGCGGCATTGTCTCGCCCGGAACAAAGGCCGGACTGATAGCCTCGGCTGCCGCGGCAGTCAGTCTGCTTGATATCCGGCATTGCTGCGCTGTGCTTTCCGACTGCTTTGCCCAGTCGTTAAGCATCATCGGAATATATTTCTTTGTAAAATACCTCGCAGACGTCGAACGTCAGCCGCAGATCTCACGGTTCGCTGCCGGCTGCGTCTTTATGACCGCAGCGCTGCTTACCCGCCCCTCATTCATGCTTCTCCCGGTCTGTGTCATGGTCGGAGTAGCGGTGGTCAATCTCATCGCCCGCCGGTGGAAGCAGACTGCCGCAGTAATTCTGGCGACGCTGCTCATCTGCGTCACACCTCTTGGGCTGTGGTGCGCCCGGAACTCCGCCGTGTCCGACTATGACGGAGTGACTCCGGTCTCAGCCATAAATCTCTACATGTTCAACGCCGCCTATGTTGTCGCCGAGCAGAAGGACATGACCTATTATGAGGCCAACCAGTATCTGATTTATGAAAGCTACAAGGTCACCGCGCCGGAAGGCGTAAGCGTATATGACATTTATAACGAACGCGGCAAGGAGATCATTCTTTCGGACATCGGCACCTATCTTGAAGGATGCTGCCTTGGCGTATTTTTCACCTATCTGTATCCCGGCGCAAATGATTTTCTCAGCGTGATAGCTCCCGGCTTTGACGATTTCGTCTCTCAGGTCAAGGCCATAATTGTCGAGGAATCCTTCTCGGCAGACGCAATACTGAAAATCATAAGCGATCCTTCGCTCTTCCTTAAGATCCTGGTTGTCGGAATCAACTTTGCAGTACTTGCCGCCGTCTTTGTGCTGGCTTTATACGGCGTTTTCAAGGCCGACTGGAAACGATGGTATCTCCCTGCTCTTCTTCTGGGAACCATCATTTACCTCACCGCAATACACTGCCAGCCGGTAGGCTACGGAGCCCACGCACGCTACCGCATATCCCTGAATCTTGTTGAGTATGCGTTCTTCGGCATCGGGCTCAACTCGCTGCTTTCTTCCTTTATCAGCAGGAAAAAGCAAAACCGTATCGCCGGCGCTTCAGCCAGCGTCAACTGAGCCTCTTATCTTCTGTCACTGGAGTAATTGATTATGAACAGAAAAATAGCCATAGTTCTGTCGGTCGTTCTTGTTTTTTTCTCTTTTACTGCCTGTTCTCCGCCAACCTTAACTCTTTGTTCCGGAGACCGGCAGCAGCCGCAGAACTGCATTGACACCTTTTTCGGCTGTCTCAGCCGCGCTGATTATGACGGCGCAGATGCATGTCTGTACAATCTTTCCACTCTGGGCTTTGACGAGCCTATGCCCGAAGGACTGTATGCACAATTATTCCAGTACCTTCACAGCAGCAGGAAATACACCATCATAGACCAGAGCGTTTCCGCTCTCGACGCTGAGATAACCATCGATCTTTCTTCTCTTGATTTCAGAAAAATCGAATCGGTCCTCACCGAAACGGTAACCAACAAGGTGGCTGATCTGGAATATGCAGGCATTGAAGTCGCCGACGATCAGCTTTCGGAAATGATACAGACCACACTTTCCGAACTGATGATGGACCCGGCTCCGTACTGTTCAACCGAGCGCTTTGTCATTCAGCTTTATTACGAAAACGACATGTGGCAGCTTGTGTGCACAGATGAGCTTTATTCTGCCCTGACAGGCTACATTATTTAGTTCTTTACTGCTATTCTACTCAAGGTGGTATTCATATGAACGGTAGAACAAATTACGACCGGCCGTACGGTTCCGACCCCCGCCGTCCCGGTGCGGGTCGCAGCAGCGGCCATTATCACAATGACGGCCGCCGCCCTTCTCAGGGCGATCCATATGGCAGACCGGTTTCCAACCGTCCTGCTCCCAATGCAGGCAGAACCGCTCCGTCGCCTGCCGACAGAAACCCGTATCTTCACAGCGCACCACCACGTTCACCCCGGCCGTCCGGCAGCGACCGGGTCTATCATCCTTCGCGCCCTTCAGCAGAACCCGTCCAGGACAATACTCGCCGGCAGGCTCAGAAGAAGGCCGATATGTGGAATGACTTTGCTTCTTTTGAAGAAAAGCAGCCGGTGGCCGCCTTTGACGATGATTTTGATGACGACTTTGACGATGATTTTGAGAACGAATTCGGCAACCTGAGCACTCCTGCCCCGGTTGATACCGGCAAACAAGCCTCCGACAATTCGTTTGACACTTTTCTTGAGGACGACTTTGACGACGAGCCGACCCAGCCTCAGCCCGCAAATCAGCGTCCGGCCCCTCCTCGTCCCGACGAATCCTCTCTCCGCGCACCGGCTCCTTCGAGAGCGGCTGAGCCTCATCAGCAGCGGCCGCTGCCTCAGCCCTCCCGTCAGCCTGCGCGCCCCTCATCTGCGGCTGCCGCTCATCCGGTTCCCGTCAGCCGCCCGGAGTTTGACCTGACTTCAAAGATCCTCGCAGCTGTCACCGCACTGCTGTGTCTGGCTGCAATGGTTATCGTTCCCGCAGGAGCATCTTTTAAGCGTTCCTCTGTCAACACCGAGCAGCGCTCTGCCGTGTTTGACCTCAAACAGGGCTTTGATCTTCTGTCATCAAACGTGATCAACAGTGTACAGGGACTACCAAAGGTGTATGTCCTGCCCATGGGCGAAACTCCCGCCTCCAAGCCGCATGAAGACGGTTATTCCTCTTATGTCGACGACGACGGTGACGAGCATCTGACCTATACCGACGAGACTATCACTGTCGACTGCAGCAGAAAGAGGTATTCTGTCGGCGAATATAACGTTACTGCGGCGGTTGCCCGCGTAAAGATCAGCCATCCTACCCAGCTGCGTTCCTTTTTTGCCGGAGGCGAATACAGCCCTACCAAGAGAGAAAAGCCTTCCTATATCGCAAAGCAGGCTAACGCTGTGGTCGCCATCAACGGTGAACTGTACAACTTTGCCGGACGCGATTACATGCTGATCCGCAACGGCACCATGTACGACGACTCCGACACAGGTTATGAGATCCTCTATATTGACAGTAAGGGCGATTTCACCATACTGACCACATATGAGGCTCGCGAGCGCGGAATACTCGACGACAGCGAAAACAAAATTTATCATTCTGTCTGCTTTGGCCCCGGACTCGTGAAGGACGGTGTTGTCAAAGAAAACACCTATGGTCCGTACACAAACTTTGGTTCAAGAAATCCCCGTTCTGCCATAGGTCAGACAGGACCGCTCGAATACGTTCTGGTCGCCGTTGAGGGCCGTGCAGCACATTCCAAGGGGCTTTCGGTCAGGTGGCTGGCGCATCTTATGAAGGACCTTGGATGCGTGCAGGCCTACAACCTTGACGGAGGACAGAGCAGCATGCTCGTATTCCGCAACAGGCTTTACAACAAGGTTTCCAACGGCAGTGAACGCAGTTACAGCGACATCATCTATTTCGGTTCTGCGCTGCCTGAAGAATAACCTCACAATTCTTCGGATTAATACAAAAGGAGTGAATGTGTTGGGCAACAACCCCGTGTTCCTGATGATAGGCAACACTCTGATTTACTGGCACGGCGTAATAATAATGCTCGGAATCGTTCTGGGAATTGTTTTCGCCTGCTACCTCCGCCTGCAGCAGGGAAACCGCTCTCTTAACGATCTGTTTATTTCCGTTCTTGTCTCGATTCCTCTGGCGTTCTATGTTTCCCGTTCCCTGTATTGCGAGCATTTTGCCGCTGCGGGCGGTCAGCAGCTGACCTTCTGGGAGCTGGAAACAGGTGGTTTTTCGCTGTACGGTGCCATTATCGGAGCCTTTGCCGGTTTTGTTGTATCCACACTCATCCAGCGTAAAAACCTTGGCCAGATGCTCGATGTGTTTGCTCCCGCCGTCTCTCTCGCTATAGGCATCGGCCGTCTGGGAAGCATTTTTTCAGGCGAAAACCTCGGTCCGATAGTCAATTCAGAAGGACTTCACAGCTTCCCGTTTGCGGTGTATTGCGAAACGGAGGGTTACTGGCGAAGCGCATTTTTTGCCTACCAGTCATTCCTGTCTCTGGCTCTGTGTGCAGTGCTTACGTTGCTGTTTTTCAAAAAATACGTTTCTCACACCCTTCTGAGCAGCTGCGGAGATCTCTTTATCCTGTTCGCAGTCGTGCACTTTGCCACTCAGGGTTGCTTTGAAATGTACCGCAGCGACCCTCTTTACTTCAACACAACGATTTATGCCCTCTGGCGCCTTAGAAGCATACAGCTGGGCATGCTCATCGGTGCATTGTGCTCCGCTTTCGCCCTTTCATACTTTATTCTTCGCATCGTACCGCGAAAGGGACTTAACCTCAGAACATTATTGACCCTGATTGCATATGCCGTTGTTTGCGCCGTTGCATACTTCTGTTATTTCAATACTGTCATACGCCTTGAGATGCCCGATCCGCTTCCACTGATGCTTCTGATTCTGGGCTGTCTTGGCCTGATAGCAATTGTCGGTTTCTTATTCTATTCCCAGCTCGGCACACAAAAAAACATCGAAATGCCTGCTGCTCCGACAAATCGCCGCGCTCCCAAACCCCGCATGCCACAGGCTGCGCCTGCCGCTCGCAGAGCGCCTGCAAAGAACGCAGACTATTTTGATTACTGGGACTAAGTACGCAAATCTGCATGATTTATTGCCATCAACATGAAAGAGCTCCGGATCTGTTTGATCCGGAGCTCTTTTTCGCTTGTTATGCTGCCAACCGTATGCCCATACAATAATAACGGGCAGCGCAAATTATTGCAGCAACTTGCCGCTCATATCCAGCGCAGCTGCAATGACTGCATCCATATCGTAATACTTGTATTCTCCCAAACGGCCACCGAAGATGACCTTCCTCTCTTCGTCGGCAAGTTTTCTGTAGCGGGCATAAAGCTCACCGTTCTTTTCGTCATTGACCGGATAATACGGCTCATCACCCGGCTTCCATTCGGAGCTGTATTCTCTGCTTATGACTGTGGCGGGAAGATCATTGCCCCGCTCGTCCTTGCCGAATTCAAACCACTTGTGCTCGATTATCCGAGTCCAGGGTGTTTCTCTGTCCGTATAGTTGACCGCAGCGTTTCCCTGGAAGTTTGGAATGTCCAGCGTCTCGTTCTCGAAACGAACCGAGCGATATTCAAGCGCACCCAGCTGATAGCCAAAATACGCGTCAATCGGTCCGGTATAAACAACTTTTTCTGCCAGAGAATCCAGCTCTCTCCGGTTCTCAAGGTAATCAACGCCAAGGCGGACTTCGATACCATCAAGCATATTTGCAACCATTCCGGTATATCCGCCCACCGGTATGCCCTGATAGAGTGCGTTGAAATAATTGTTGTCAAAGGTCAGTCTGACCGGCAGCCGTTTTATAATAAACGCCGGCAGCTGGTCGCAGGGACGTCCCCATTGCTTCTCTGTGTAGCCTTTTATGAGCTTTTCATAAATGTCCACGCCCACCAGCGAAATCGCCTGTTCCTCCAGGTTCTTCGGCTCGGTGATGCCTGCCTGCCTGCGCTGCTCCTCAATTTTGGCAGCAGCCTCATCGGGAGTCACAACTCCCCACATCCGGTTGAATGTGTACATATTGAACGGCAGCGAATACAGTTCTCCGTGATAATTCGCGACCGGTGAGTTGGTGAAACGGTTGAATTCCGCAAAGCGCGTAACGTAATCCCACACTCTCCTGTTGTTGGTGTGGAATATGTGGGCACCGTACTTGTGCACATTGATGCCCTCGACCTTTTCCGTATACACATTGCCTGCAATATGGGAACGCTTATCGATCACCAGCACTGTTTTTCCTGCAGCTTTTGCTTCGTGGGCAACCACCGCTCCATACAGACCGGCTCCCACAACCAAAAAATCATACATAACTCAGGTTCCTTTACAGAAAAGTATTTGCCCGGCAGCATATTGGCAGCTGCGCATTGGATTGCTGCGCATCATAATCATTTCACCTGATACATCGGCATTTTGCCCGCTGCCGGCGAAGCGATTCAGGGGGTATATGCGGATGTTTCACTCAGATATTCCGTATACTGTTTCCAGAATGACCTTCTGGTTTGCACTGTAGTCACACGCGACCAGACTTCTGCCGTCAACCGAGCAATAATACCATGTTCCATCTGCCGGTACACGGCTTTGTTGCACTTCGTACTGACCGTATTCAGTAACCTTTAATGCCTCGGATGCCAGCGCAAGCTTGTCGTAATCCGTAGTGATCCGCGGAGCTATCAGATCCAGCAAGCCTATCATCTTGGTTGGATTTTCCTTTATCTTGTCAAAAATCTTTTCGAGCACTATCCTCTGTCGCTCAGTTCGTCCGAAATCAGCAGTTCCACCACTGTAGCGATTGCGGACATAGCCGAGTGTTTGCTTGCCGGTGAGCAAAATCCCCTCGCCGGTATCCCACAGCTTACCATCATCTTCCTGCATTCCCTGATTCTTGTTTATCTCCTGAACGTAATTGTTTATGACTATACGTTCACTCTCGGTAATATCTACTTCTATGCCGCCAAGATAATCAACCGCATCTATAAATGCATAGAAATCAATCGCCACATAACGATCGATCTTTATTCCGAAGCACTTCTCAACGGTTCTCTTCACAAGCGGGGCGCCTCCATAGGCATATCCGTGGGTGAGCTTGTCCACAAATCCACGGGCATCAAACGCAACCGCTGTGTCTCGCATTATCGACGTCATTGTAATCTCTTCCCTGTTTCGGTTCACCGACAGGAGAATAATAGCATCAGAGCGGCATCTGGCGCCACTTTTGCGGCTGTCAACTCCGAGAAGCAGAATGTTGGTCGTACCCTCCTGATAATACAGCGAGTTCTCGTCGACCATCATGGAGTCAATGCTCCCGGCCAGCTCTTCCTCCTCCTGCACTATATATTCCACGCCCTCAATAAGGCCTTCCTCATCCTCGATATCGGAATAGCTTATATCAATTTGACTGTCGGGTTCATAGTCAATCTTGTCCAGAACACCGCTAACATATATCCACGCAATAGACGCTATACTGGAAAACAGCAGCAGTACTGCAGCAGCAACCATCACCACCGTACGCAGTCGTTTGCCTTTATTGTTCCGGTAATCTGATCTGATTGTCATCCGGTCGTTCTGTTCAATAAACATTCCCTGCTGACCCATCACATCTGCCCCTTCCTGCAAATCTGCAAACGCCCTTTCGCAGCAGTATTATATGCATTACTCTGCGAAAGGGCGGCCTTTACGGTTTATTGGTAAAATATTTCTAAATGCTCCGACGTAGCCCAACCGGATTTCCATTTATAGGTGCTGTAAAAAAACTTGAGTCTGTACCATGTTTTTCCATCTTTACCGGTTGTCTCTTCAAGAACCTCATATTCTGTGCCGTGATCCAGATTATACAGCGCAGTTCCGCTTGCATCGGGAATGTCCCGCAGCTTTGTCCATTTCTTGACTGTCACGCGAGCCATCCGAACCTTGTTTTCGGTTGCAACCGTTGTGGTGGTTTCAGTCGTAGTCGTAGTTTCCGCAGCGGATGTCGTTGTTGTTTCTTCTGTTGACGAAGCAGTAGTGGCTGTGGTGCTTGCAGTCGTTGCTGTGGTGGTGATCTGCCCTTCGTCGGGCTGTGACACGGCAGAATTGAATTCTATCTTTGAAGCAGCTTCCTCAATGAGCTTGAATCCCTCGTCAGTGCATCCGTTGCTTTCCTGATATCCGTAACCGGCAAGGGCAGCATTGACCGCACTGTGGGTTTTATATTCGTATTTGCCGCTGATGTCCTCATAGGTAAGATATCCCAGTTTATGCAGGTTTTTCTGAAGCGAAATTACATCCGACCCTTCATCACCCATGGAAATACGTACATCCGGTATGTCGCTCTGGGAAATGATTACTCTTTCGTCCTCAATCTCAATAACATGCGTAAACATGGGCATATCGGGCAGAACGAATGCCACAACAACGACAATTATAGCCCAGAAGAAAAGCGGCCAAAAAATGCTGTGTCTGGCATTATTATTGAAGTCGGAGGCCAAGCGGTCTTAGGAAGA
>JAZUOR010000148.1:0-13823 GCA_045604745.1 Acutalibacteraceae bacterium
AGCAACTCCTTGGCTCACAGAACGACATGGCTAGATCCGACTTTACTCAAGGTTGGCAACGTGGCCGGTGAAGCGCCAGCTGGAGGAACCGTCCATACCGGCAGAGGTGAATGCTGCGAAGCCCAGCTCGTCCTTGCGGGCGGTGATGTCCTCAGCGACCTTCTTCAGGTCCTCAAAGGAAGCGATGTCTTCCAGCGTATAGCCTGCCTTCTCCAGCAGGGTCTTGTTGGTGATGATGCCGTAGGACTCGATAACGTAAGCGATACCGTAAACAGCGCCGTCCTCGGTGAGGGCGAAACCGTCGGAGGTCAGGTGGCTGTAGATCTCGGAATCAGCCAGATCATAGCAGTAATCCTTCCAGTTGGCAAGGCCGACAGGGCCGTTGACCTGGAACAGGGTGGGAGCCTCAGTCTTGCCCATTTCGGCCATCAGAGTCTCTTCGTAGGTACCGGAAGCGGCGGTCAGAACGGTAACCTCAACGCCGGTCTCCTCGGTGTAAGCCTTGGCCAGATTCTGCCAGGCCTCATCCTGCTCGGGCTTGAAGTTCAGATAGTAAACGGAACCGGTCTCTTCGGTCTCGGTCTCGCTTACAACTGCATCGGGAGTCTCAACGACGGGCTCCTTCTCTTCGGTGCCTGCGCAGGCAACCAGAGACAGAATGGCAGCCGCAGACATGAGCATAGCCAAAATTCTCTTCTTCATTCTTTTTTCCTCCTGAAAATATAGTTTGGTTTATGTTTGCTCGGCAAAGCCGCCTGTTCCACGGCAGAGCCGGATAAGCCTTGTTTGCTTGCTCCTTACGGAGCGGGTATGTCAGGATTTTGATCCGAGTTTTGGAAACGGTTCCATTGCTTACAACCGCATGATATATCATTTCGCTTCAATTTGCAAGACCAAATTTAAATTGCTTGATACATTCTCCATCTCCGACAAGTATCAGCATCGGTTTTTGTGCATATTGTTCATGGAATCTCTCGAAAACGGTTCCATAATTTGACGCATTATCGCTTCTGTGCATCAAAGTGTGCCTTTGCGGCGGTATTTTCCAGGGGAAACACCGTACTTGTTCCTGAACCTGCGTATGAAGTACGATATGTTGTCAAAGCCGCACATCGCCGCGACGGTGCTCACATCGTGATCGGTCTCTCTGAGATAATATACGGCGGCAGAGAGCCGATAATCGACAAGGTAATCAGTGAAGGTACGTCCCGTCTCCTGCTTGAAGATACGCATGAAGTGGGACTGACTGTAGCCAACGGCATCTGCTGCTTTCGCAACGGATATGTGTTCATGATAATGTTCTTTTACATAGGTAAGCAATTCTTTGAGCTTTTCGGTGTTCGCGGCTGTGCTCTGCGGCATGTTCTTGTCCCGATGGCAGAAAAGAGCGTGAAGAAACAGGAACATCTGACTCTTCACGATCAGCGAATATCCGCGCATTTGCTCTGAACACGCCAGATCTGCTCCGTCCAGCGCGGCACTGGCCTTTGAGTGAAAATCCGTCCCCGGATGTATTGGGCGCTCAAACCTCAGACCGCCCTGCCTCAGCGGATTGATGACGTTATGCCGGCACCAGTCATCTGCCTCGGTGCTGTCAAGTATGGAAAGAGAGAAGATGATATTCTCGTATTCCATCGTCTCCTGACCGTCACGCTCTATGGCATGCAGCTCGCCGGGCAGCACTGGCACTATGCATCCTTCGTACACTGGATAAGCCTGGAGGTTGATCGAGACCACACCACGTCCCCTTTTAACATATATAATCTCCATCTGGTCGTGCCAGTGAATATCCACCCTCGGGAAATCCAAAGGAATGGTGCAAAGATATGTATTATACGAAAAGCCCGGATGGCCGTGTATCTGTGTCTCCTGATATTGAGTGTACTTTTCCAGTTCCATAATTCCATTCCTTTCCGTTGTATTTGACGTTTGATGATAGTATTGTACTATACAACAAGAGAAATATGCAAGATTTAAGTTACCAGAGATAGTATAATGCCATTGTAGAGTCGCGGAACCGTTTCCAATTTACGCGTCTCATTAATTTATCTGTTAAGGACTGATCCATCATGACAAACAATTTGCGCCAGTATACCGGAAAGGACCTGCGGGAGTGCACAAAGCTTGAGCTGTTCAACGCTCTGCTGAAGTACACCGATGCCGCCGCGGTCAACAAGGGTTACAATCAGGGAAAGAAAAAGCTCTACTATATTTCGGCAGAATTTCTGATCGGCAAGCTCCTTAGCAATAATCTGATAAATCTCGGACTCTACGATCAGGTCAGATCAGAGCTGGAAGCTGCCGGAAGAACGCTTTCCGAACTGGAAGAGTTTGAGCAGGAGCCCTCTCTTGGCAACGGCGGCCTGGGACGTCTTGCCGCCTGCTTCCTCGACAGTCTTGCTACTCTCGGCCTGCCCGCCGACGGAGTGGGACTTGCTTATCACTGCGGACTGTTCCATCAGAATTTTGCAGAAAACAAGCAGAGCGAAACTCCTGACCGATGGCTCAGATGGGGAACCGAAAGCTGGATGCACCGCACCGGCGTGCATTACGACGTTCCGTTCGGAAATAAGACGGTCCGCTCCACCATGTACGAGATCAACGTGACCGGATATGACGGAAAATGCGGCTTGCTTCGTCTTTTCGATGTGGAAGATCTCAACGAAAATCTTATAAAAACAGGCATATCGTTCGACCAGGAACGCATTGAGGAAAATCTGACCCTTTTCCTTTATCCGGATGACAGCACCGATGCCGGACGACTTCTCCGTGTGTATCAGGAATACTTCATGGTCAGCAATGCCGCTCAGCTCATTCTTGACGAATGTGTCGCAAAGGGCAGCAATCTGCACGATCTGGCTGACTATGCAGCCATTCAGATTAACGACACTCATCCCGCGATGGTCATTCCAGAGCTCATTCGGCTGCTGTGCCTGCGAGGCATCGAAGAGACAGAAGCAGTGAACATCGCGCGTGATGTCTGCGGATACACCAACCACACGATCCTCGCTGAGGCTCTTGAAAAGTGGCCCTGCTCCTATCTGGAAAAAGCCGTGCCCCATCTTATGCCGGTTATCAGAAAGCTCAGCGACCTCGTGAGCGCACAGCACAGCGATCCCTTCGTGCAAATAATCGACCGGTACAACAATGTGCACATGGCAAACATGGCCATTCACTATTCGCATTCGGTCAACGGCGTAGCCAAGCTTCACACGGAGATCCTCAAAAATTCCGAATTGGCTCCTTTCTATAAGATATATCCCGAAAAGTTCAACAACAAAACCAACGGTATCACCTTCCGCCGCTGGCTGACAGGCTGCAACCCCAAACTCGCCGACCTCATTGACCGCACCATCGGCACCGGCTGGCGCAAGGACAGCACTCAGCTTGAACAACTCCTCAGATACTCCGAAAACGCTGATGTTCTCCGCGAGCTCACAGAGATCAAGAAAAATTGCAAAAAGCAGTTCGCCGATTGGATGCTGGCTCATCAGGGAGCAGTCATCGATCCCGATTCCGTGTATGACGTTCAGGCAAAGCGTCTCCACGAATATAAACGCCAGCAGCTCAACCTTCTCTGGGCAATAAGCAAATATCTTGAAATAAAGAGCGGCAAGCTGCCCCGCAGACCCATCACAGTCATCTTCGGCGCAAAGGCCGCCCCCGCATATACTATTGCAAAGGATATCATCCACGCCATCCTTTGCCTTTCCGAAATCATATCTGCTGACCCCGAAGTATCGCGTTACCTCAAGGTGGTAATGATCGAAAACTACAATGTTACCGCCGCAGAGAAGCTCATTCCCGCCTGCGACATTTCCGAACAGATATCGCTGGCATCTAAAGAAGCAAGCGGCACCGGAAACATGAAATTCATGCTCAACGGCGCGGTTACCCTCGGCACCATGGATGGAGCAAATGTAGAGATAGCCGCTCTTGTCGGCAGTGACAATATCTACACCTTCGGACTCAGCTCCGATGAGGTTATCGAACATTACCGCAGAGCTGACTATGTTGCACGAAACTGGTATCAGAGCAGCACCAGTCTCAAAAAAGCGGTCGATTTTCTTGTCTGCCGCGACATGCTCGATGTTGGTGACAGCGTATGCCTCAATCGCCTGCGCGATGAATTGATTGGCAAGGACTGGTTTATGACTCTCCCGGACTTCGAGGATTACTGCCGCACCAAGGATCAAATACTGAACGACATGCAGGATAGCGTCGCATGGAGCAGGAAGATGCTTGTCAACATCGCAAAGGGCGGCTATTTCTCCTCTGACCGCACTATCGAGGATTACAACCACGACATCTGGAAGCTGGAAAAGTAATCACTCAGCAGCCCTATAGGTTTCTTGATCACATAAGCAAGGTCATAGGGATAGACACACCCATCTCATCGATCTTTGCGAGCTTTGTTGTCCACATCCTGGTACGTCGATTTCGCGCAAGTTTTCACAGGCTGTCCACGTACGACGAAAAACCGCTCCCCGTCTAACAACGGGAAGCGGTTTTTTGAAAGAAGCAACCTGTTCCGATATGGACTGCACCTTCCGGCCTTTCGTTAAAAGGTGTATCGGTTTCTCAAGGATGATATTTACGCGGTATGTTTAGGTGATGTAATCATGTGCATGGACTTTCAGATACCTAAAAAGTCAACAGCTGTTATTAAGCGTTTTCCGTTAGAGTCGCGCATAAATGATATTCTAACGCCGTTTGTCTTTGAGCGTCCAAAACACTTTGATGATAAAGACGGATTATCACAGGATGAGTTTGATTCAATTTATGAGCGAGCTGTGATTAAAGCAATGAAACAACATAGCCAAAGCGATACACCGTCTGGTGGAAAAATCAAGGATCCCCCTCGTAGGATAAGAAAGAAAAAGCCGCAAGACTAAAAACAAAAAATGGCAAGTAACACAAGAACGTGCTACTTGCCTTTTTTCATTATATATCTGATGCCAGCCCAAGTCCTTCCTTCTCGCAATGGTACCATGCGACGTAGTTCTTGCTGACGGCACGCCGACGGTCATGGGAACAAGAGACGCTCTTGCCGCCCATTTGCCGCCCAAAAAGAACCGACTTAATCCTAATTGTTCCTAATACTTCCAACTACATCCAAAAGCCAAAAAACCGCATGAAACAAAGGAAAAGGCTCCCCATCCCGATGATGAGAAGCCTTTACTTGTGGTTGCGGAGGTAGGATTTGAACCTACGACCTCCGGGTTATGAGCCCGACGAGCTACCGAACTGCTCTACTCCGCGATATATTCTGTATTATTTGCTTTCAGCCATATGATTATACACTAGTCGAAAAGAAAAATCAAGCAGCAATGTTTAACATAGTAGCAACCCGCTTTGTTTTAAATTTCATCTATATTGCACAAAATTGCACAAACCACATATCCTTCACTTCCTCAGCAATCATATACATCTTCCGGAAGTTGCAATAAATAATTAAAATTACTATAATATATATGCTGTATAGATATACGATTTGAGGAGGCAGTATCATGAGCAACGTAATTCGAATCCTTATCGTTGAAGGCGATCCGGTTTCTCAGGAAACACTGCGTTATTCGCTTACCGACGCAGGTTACCGCTGTACTGTTGCGAGCGATGGTCTTGCCGCCGCAAACTACCTCGAACTCAACAGCTTTGATCTTTTATTGCTCGATACCGACCTCCCTTCTTTGGACGGCTTTGATATTCTTGATTATGCTCGTCAGCTGAAAGTACCAACAATCATCGTAAGTGCTCGTTCCGCTGTAGCTGACCGCGTCAAGGGACTGCGTGCCGGTGCTGACGATTATATTATAAAGCCATTTGACGTTCAGGAAGTATGCGCACGTGCTGAAGCTGTGCTCAGGCGCTGCAGCAATATTTCCACTGAAATTGAACCGTTGGTCATATCTTATGATGAGTATGTCATCAATACCCGTTCCCGGAAACTTCTTCGGCATGGCGAACGTGTTGAACTGACGCCAAGGGAGTTTGACTTTTTTCTGTTGCTCGTCAAGAATCGCGGAAACGTGTTGTATCGTGAACAGCTGTACCGTGATCTGTGGGATATTGAATATGACGGTACCACACGTACATTGGATCTCCATGCTCAGCGCATTCGACGCAAACTTAATCTGGGTGAAAGACTTACTGCGGTCTATGGCGTAGGCTACAGGCTCGACTGACATCACATTTTTCGTTAACATCTCGATATTTCAGATATCTTCTCTGGTTTTCACAATATTTCTTAGGTGTATAAAATGAAGATTGCCGCAATTATCGCCGAATACAACCCTTTTCATAGCGGACACCAATATCACATTTCTCGGACACGTTTCTGCACTCATGCTACCCACACTGTTGCTATAATGTCCGGCAGCTTTGTCCAGCGCGGAGATGTCGCCTGCTTGGACAAATTTACACGTGCACGAATGGCTTTGCGAAATGGTGTTGACCTTGTCATCGAACTTCCTTTGCCTTGGGCCATGTCGGGCGCAGAAACCTTCGCACGGGGCGGCGTTGGAATTGCTGCTGGACTGGGTTGTGTTGATTTACTATCCTTTGGAAGCGAATCAGGGGACGCAGCTTCAATCCAGCGTGCTGCATCTATTTCTGAATCTGATGATTTTAAGTCGGTTTTTCAGCGATCACTTGCCACCGGTTCCAGTTTTGCTTCCGCCTGGGCCGCAGCTGCACATTCCGTAATGCCTGAATGTGCCCACCTTTTTGACAACCCCAATGACACTCTTGCAATTGAATATTGCCGCGCAATAGAGCGTCTTAAATGTAGCATCAAGCCATTCTCTGTCAAGCGGATTGGTGCGAACCACGATGACATGCAGTCGCCTGCCGAATATGCCGCAACGGCAAGTGCATCTTATTTACGCCGCCTAATTCCTGAAGTATTATCTGGTGAATCAGATTTTATCGAGCTCAAACGTTACATGCCACAAACAGCATATGACCTCTTGCACAGCGCAGTTACCACGCAGCGCATTTCGCGCGGTATCACGCTGCTCGATCGCTCCATATTGCTGCGACTGCGCGATATGTCGGAAGACGAGTTATTACGCCTTCCTGATGTTGGTGAAGGACTCGAACATCGCATCTCCAAGTGCGCTATGGCTTTGCACGGCACTGAATTTGGTTTCTCTTCACTGTGCGATGCCATCAAGTGCAAAAGATATACCCACGCTCGTATTCGGCGCATACTTCTTTCTGCGCTTCTTGGTTTGCGTGCAGATGACTCAGCCGGTGTTCCGCCGTATATACGTGTGCTTGCAATGAATGCCCGCGGCAAGGAAATTCTCGCACGTGCAACTTCTTCTCATTCGAATCATTCACTGCCCATAATTACTCGTGTCTCACAGATATCTACGCTCTCTGAACGTGCTCAGCGAATATTCCGCCTTGAGACTCGCGCGACAGATCTTGCCGGACTGACGTGTTTCGACGTACCTCCCGCAGGCAGAGATTACACGGAAAAGCTTATTGTCGAATAAAAAGTAACCGCGCATCCGCAGTTTAGCAGATGCGCGGTTGATTTTTTGTTTGACTATCCGATGATTAACCCTTAACAGCACCAGAGGTCACATTCTTAATGATGAACTTGGAGAGCAGCAGGTAGATAGCGATAACGGGCAGGATGGCAAGCACGATGAACATGTAAACCTTACCCATATCGAACTTGGAATAGTCGGCACTACGAAGCTGAGCGATCATGATAGGAACGGTCTTCATCTCGGCCTTATCAAGGATGAGAGCGGGAATGAAGTAGTTGTTCCAGCTGGCGACAAAGGAGAAGATTGCCTGCACAGCGATAGCGGGCTTCATGATAGGGAGGATGATGGTGTTAAAGGTACGGAACTCGCCGGAACCGTCAACACGGGCAGCCTCGATGATCTGCATGGGCAGGACGCTCTCCATGTACTGCTTCATGTAGAAGAATACGGCAGGAGCAGCGACGCTGGGCAGGGTCAGGGGCAGGTAGTTGTTGAGCAGGCCAAGCTTATTAACCAGCTGAACGAAACCAACTGCAGAAACCTGAGAGGGGATCATCATGATGATGAGGATGAAAGTGTAGATAGCCTTTCTGCCCTTGAAACGATATGCATGGATAGAATATGCAGTCAGAGCAGAGAAGTAGGTGGTGAGTGCGCAGCTGGAAGCAGCAACGATAAGGCTGTTCAGCATGCCGCGAGGAATATTGATGGAAGCATCGGTCCAAGCGTTCTTCAGGTTCTCAATAAAGTGTCCGCCGGGAATTGCAGAGAAACCGGCCTGAAGCTGAGCATTGGAACGGCTGGAGTTGATGAGCATCAGGTAGAATGCAAAGAGACAGAGAATGGTAAGGAATGCCAGAGCCGCATAAACAGCTACACGGCTGATAATGAGCATTCTTTTGCCTCTCTTGGTCAGAGAAGCTTCGTATTCAGTAGTTTTCTGGTTAATAGCTGCCATACTTATCTGACCCCCTTCTTAGCGAGCTTTCTTTCGGCTCTAAGGCGCTTCTTTTCTTCCTTTGCCCAACGCTCTTCGTCATACTCATTGGTCTGAGTCTTGAGCATTCTGAAGACCCACAGGCTCAGGATGCCGGTGAAGAAGAAGATGATAACGGACAGAGCACCGGATTCACCGTAGTTCTTACTGGGATTGAGGTATGCATTCAGATACATAACGAGGGTGAAGGCGTTTCTGTCGATACCGCCGTCGCCGCCGGTCAGAACCTGAGGCACGTCATACATCTGGACACCACCGATCATAGCGGTGATGATAACGTAGACAAGGATGGGCATAAGCAGGGGAAGGGTGACCTTAAAGAAGATCTGGCTGGACTTGGCACCGTCGATAGTGGCAGCCTCAAAGATGGAGCCGTCAATACCCATGATACCGGCCATGAGCAGAATGGTAGTGTTACCAAACCACATGAGGAAGTTCATTCCTGCAACCATGCTGCGTACAGCAATGGTGCTGTTGAAGAACTCAAAAGGTGCATCAAGAATGCCGGTCTGCTGAAGAATCTGGTTAACGGGACCGACATTGGAGAACAGGGAGAAGAACAGCATGGAGAATGCCGAAGCCATGATCAGGTTGGGCATGTAAATAACTGTCTTGAAGAAGCCCTGTCCCTTGATGTTGAGACGGAAGCTGGTGAACCAAACAGCCAACAGCAGAGCGATGACGATCTGAGGAATAGCACCAAGGATCCACATCAGCATGGTGTTGCCTGCGTACTTAAACACACGGATGACGCCGTTTCTATCCGGCTGGAACATCTCGATGTAATTTTCTAATCCAACATAATTCGGGCCTATCTGCTTAAGGCCGCTCATGAAGTTTTCAAAGAAGCTGTTGTAAACGGTGAGGAACTGGGGAATAAGAGTGCAGGTAATGTAAATTACAAAGAACGGAATGAGAAAAATATAACCCCACTTAGCATAGCTGACGCCTTTGTTCTTCTTCAGCTTGCGATCTGGGGTCAAAGTGTTTGCTGCCATATGTTCTCCTCCTTGGAATAAAGTTCAAGACATAGCGAATGTCGTCAAGGGAAGTGGGTAAAACCCAAAATTTTCATTCTAAAAAGCCGGTAAGAGCCTGATTTTTGTCAGTCAAAAAACGGCTCTTTAGAATGCTACGCCAAGGCGTAAACCTTGGCGTAGCAAGTTAAACTAAAGTATTATAGATTTTACTCTATAGATTACTCAGCTCGAATAAATTACTCAGCCAGAGCGGGAGCGGCCTCGGGGAGGACGATCTCGGGATAGGTCTCAGCAACATACTCGAAGTAGTTGTTCATAGCGGTCTCATAATCGAGCTCGCCGGTGAAGTAACCAGTCAGCTGAGTCTGCAGACCCTCGTTGAGGAGCTGGTCATACTGAGTGTGATACTGCCAAACGATGTCACCAGCCATGGTGGAGAAGAGAGCGATGTCGTTCTGGCCGCCGAGGAACTCGGAACCATAGGAAGCATCGTTAGCGAACTTCTCAACAACAGCAGTGTTGTTGGGATACTGAGCCTGCTCAGAAACGAGCTTGGAGCAAACATCCTCATTGATGGTGAAGGTCTCGAAGATGTCCTTCAGCATGGTGGGGTTGTCAGTGCCAGCGGGAGCGAGGAGCCAGGTGCCGCCCCAGAAGTGAGCCTGGGGACCCTTAACGATGGCCCAGTCGCCATTGACGCCTTCTTCATGAGCGGGGCCCATGCAGAAGTTGAAGTACCAAGCGGGACCGAAGAAGCACATTGCCTTACCGTCGAGAGCCATCTCGGCGTTCTTAGCATCGTCCCAAATACCAGCGGACAGGGTGTACTTGTTGTCCATGAAGTTCTTGGTCTGGTTGATCCAAGCGAGGATGCCCTCGTCGAAGACCAGGTTGTTGTCGCCATCAACCCAAGCAACGGTGCAGTTGTTGGAGAAGGTACGATAGGTCTCAGCGAAAGACGGGGTCATGAGGTAGCCCTTAGCAGCAGCGTCAGCAGCAACAGCTTCGAACTTCTCCCAAGAATCGAGAGCAGCCTGAACCTCAGCGGGATCATCAGTGCCCAGGACGTCCTTGGCGATGGAACGACGATAGATCAGAGCAGAGGGGCAGCACTGGAAGGAGACACCCTTGCAGACGCCATTCTGGTCGGAGCAAGCATCGATGGTGTACTGATACATAGTGTCAGCATTCTCATAGCCGATCTCGTCGATGCCGATGGTGTAGTCGGACTCGACATACTTCAGGATGTAGTCAGCCTCAGCCAGGAACATGTCGATCTTGTCATCGGCAGCAGCATTGGCCTGGTTCAGGAGAGCCTCGTCCAGCTTCTGCTGGTAGACGCCGCCGTCAGAAGGATTGATGATCCAGTTGACGGTAACTCCTTCGGGAACTTCGTAGTAGGCCTCAAAGAAGCCCTTGAACTCTTCGTTCCATGCATAGATGTTGAAGACGGAACCTTCAGCGGGCTCTTCCTCTTCGACGATGGTCTCAGAGACGACGGGCTCGACTTCGGGCTCGACTTCGGCTTCGGGAGCACAAGCAACAACAGACAGGGTTGCCATAGCAGCGAGAAGCATTGCCAGGATTTTCTTCATGTGTGGTTTCCTCCTCAAAATTTTTCGTATCATCAGTATGATGATTGATACCTGAATAAAGGTTTGTCCAATTCCGACCTCCGGCATTCCGCAAGCCGTCATTTGGTACACTCGCATTATAGAGCCCTTAAAGCTAATTGTCAAGACTTTCTTAAAAATAAATTCATAATTTTTTACGGCATTATCACTGAATTGAGAGTTCTTTTGCACCTGTAATTCGCGGTTATAACCTACAAATTGTGTCTTATTCCTCTTATCATACCCTGTTGCGGCAATATGCAGTATGCATCTTTCATCCGCGCTTTTTTACAGGAAGATTAAACTTGTGATGTTTTCCCGTTATATATTTAGATGATGAAGGGACGGCTGCTATTACAACTTGTAATGCATCCGTCCCTTTGGCTCATTCAAATATTACAGCTTCGTGATATTCGTGTGTATGCCCTATATATAATAGTATAGCAATAACAGAAATCAGAATCCGAAGTCGATAAACCCTTCGTCGCTTCCCAGCTGATTGTTGACCTGCGACATTGCTCCGCCTGACGGATTGTAGCCGGTGTTTTCATCCTCGTCATCATCCGGCATGATTACAGGAATATCCTCCGGCTCCTCTTCCGGCTCGGAGACGCTCTCCCCGGTCGTTTCATCAGCGGAGAAGAATTCGTCTGTGACATCTGCCGGCTGAACGTCCACACTGTTCCAGTCGTAACCGACCTCGTCAGGCTCCGGCTCAGATTCGGTTTCAGGCTGAGGTTCCGGTTCAGGCTGAGGCTCGGACCAGAGGTTGGGCACAGGCTCATATTCGGGTTCGGGCTGAGGCTGAGGCTCAGGCTCCGGTTTCTCTGTTGCCGCCGGAAGAATTGCCGGCACAAAGACTTCCTCCTCTTTCTCTTCGGATTCCGGAGTAAATCCGCCGCCTTCTATAGCCTCATGATATTCCGGAGCATCAATTCTGTTCGGGAACTGCGTCGCCATGAACAGGAAGCTGAGCATAATGGAGAACGATGCCGCAACCAGCAGGCCGAGACGGCTTGAGGGCAGTCTGCCCAGCATTGAGAAGCCAATTGCCGCGAGCATCACGATGACCAGCAGGCCGCCGAATACCCCGCCGCGTTCCTCCGGCTTCAATGCGCTGTAGACGCCTGCCGAAACAAATATGACCGCAAGGCACATCATGCCGCAGGCAGCCACAGCCATGACCGGCGCAGGAGTCCAAACCATTGTCAGATAGGAAAGGCTGGCCAGTACGCCGCCAAGGCAGAGCGCACCGCGCTGAGTTTCTCTGGTTCTCAGCCTCAGGCGGTTGCCGAAACAGAAGGTGATTACCGGCGCGACCATTATAATTGAACGTGCGGTGATGGAGTAGTCGCTTCTGCCAAGGAATCCCGTGATATAAACCCAGACATAGGCGAGCGCCAGCCCAACGGGGATAAGCACCATCATAAGGCCGCCCTTTGATTTGATCCGGCTGCTTGAAAGCCCTGCCGTATCCACCGTCTGATTCAGATCCTCAAGAAGGATTATTGATATGGCGCAGGATGCGGCATTGAGCAGAAGCATGGCCACCTTGACGCCCGGCTCACCCGATGCATCCAGCAGCCAGCCGCCCAGTATCACACCGGTAATGGCTCCCAGAGCAGTACAGAGATAAGCGTATTTGTCCTGTCCGAAAAGGATGTCGGACTGAGCCTGATACTTGCTTATGGTGCGGTATGATATGCCATAGCACACGCCGCACAGCGCGATGAGAGCCAGCGGGATATACCACTCGTTCATTATGGCTATATGCGCAAACACAGTGGTGTCCTTTATCAGCAGAAGCGCCACGGTACACAGAGTCGCCACAATAAGACTGATGTTCGAAGGTGCTTCTGTGAGCCGCTTGCCGGTCTTGCGCACTATGCCCCATCCGATCAGGAAACAGATGATATACAGACATATAGGCATCATGGCAGTAATGCCGCTCATCCAGTCCGGCATTCCATCAAACGAAATCAGCTGCTGCATTTCCTCGGCACCACTCAGCAGCATGACCGGCAGGCCGGCGCACACCGATACAAAGAACAGTACCGGACGGGCAGCCTCACGACCGCAGCTCAGCACCCTGCATGAACGATCAACACTTCGGGGACGCATAACAATGTCCAGCAGCTGCATAACGCCATAAAAACCAAAGGAGAACATTGCAATGAGTGCAGCTATACGCAGCAACAGCTCAATCGCAGCAAACCCGAAGAGAGAAGACGTTGCCGCTCCCGGCTCGCACAGTTCGAGAACACCCACCGGACGTCCTGCCTGAGTGAACACAGGAACGAAAGCAGACATGAAGCTGCTCTCAAAGCCGCTGTCTCCGTAGATGTATTCGCTGAAGGTCAGATCTCCGCTGCGATATACTCTTTCGATATATTCCGCCGAGGCCGTGACCCCGAAGCGGCTGCTGGTGCTGACAGCAAAAATGTCCTCGTTGGCATCCATGCTGTCAAAATAAGTACCCACCGGCTGTCTATCCGGAGCAACAAAAAGATACAGGTTGACATGACGGAGGCCGTTGCCGGAGCTGCTGTCGAGCAGATCGGGCAGAGAATCGTGCAGGGTCTGGTAATATGACGCATCGGTCCCCAGTTCCTCACCCAGCATATCCTGCAGATGTATGCGCGCCGCCAGCGCCTGCTGCCTCAGCCCGTTGCTGGCTGACTGGCGGTACTGGCTGCTGTAATCAGCCGACATCATTGCAAACACGCACAGC
>JAZUOR010000149.1:0-2961 GCA_045604745.1 Acutalibacteraceae bacterium
CAACAATCAGGAATATAACCGCTACAACAACAATTCGGCGGTATCCGAAAGGGCATTGCGGGAAATCTATCTGCGCGCGTTTGAAATCGCCGTGCGCGAAGGAAATCCGGCTGCCATGATGACTTCCTACAATCTCATCGACGGCGTGCACGCTTCCGAACACAAAGGTCTTCTGATCGATATCCTGCGCCGGCAGTTCGGTTTTGAGGGCATTGTCATGACCGATTGGGTCACGGCCGGCTTCCTGTTCTCCAAAGGCGCGAAATATCCCGCCCCCAATGCGGCGAAGGTGGCAGCCGCCACAAACGATCTGTTCATGCCCGGCTCAAAGAAGGAGCTGCGTGAGATTCTCAAAGGGCTGAAAAAGGGAACACTCAGCCGTAAGAACCTTCTGCAAAACGCGTCCAGAATCAAGCGGAAATATAACGAAATGAACGGCTGAATGTCTTAAAATCCCATAAATCGCAATATTTTATGCATCCTAAGCGATCCGCAGATGAAAACTGCAGATCGTTTTTCTTTCAGTGTTTATGTAACGCGTGTGAAAAAAATAACGAAACAGGAGCATAACCTATGCCATTTTCAACTGAACTGTGTTATTATTACTCCGATTTTGGTTTTATTGGAAGGTAGGTACTTTTATGACGAAACAGGTTCATATCACCGAAGTCGTACTGCGTGATGCCAATCAGTCTCAGATCGCCACACGTATGCCAAGAAGCGATTTTGAAGACATTCTTGAGACGATGGATCAGGCCGGTTACTACTCGATGGAAGTCTGGGGAGGCGCCACATTTGATTCCTGTCTGCGTTATCTTGATGAAGATCCGTGGGACAGACTGCGCTTTATCCGCTCCAAGGTGAAGAACACCAAACTGCAGATGCTGTTAAGAGGACAGAACATCCTCGGCTACAAACACTATTCAGATGACACCGTCAGAGCTTTCGTGAGAAAGTCTGTTGAAAACGGGATTGATATTATACGTATATTCGACGCATTAAACGACCCCATGAACATGGCGACCGCCATCGACGAATGCTTAAAGGCAGGCGGCCATGCGCAGGGAACAATCTGCTACACAATCAGCCCGATCCATACATTTGAAAAGTATGTCGAACTCGGCAAAAAGCTCGAGTCCATGGGCTGCAACTCCCTCTGCATCAAGGATATGGCCGGCATCATGAGCCCGCAGGTCTGCTATGACCTGGTTTCCGCTCTTGTCAAAGAGGTGAAGATCCCTGTATATGTGCATTCCCACAGCACCACAGGTCTCGGTCCTTTAACCCTGATGAAAGCAATCGAGGCAGGCGCTGCCGGCATCGACACGGCAATTTCGATTTTCTCCGGCGGCACATCGCATCCCGCTACGGAATCGCTGGTTTACGCGCTGCGTGAAATGGGTTATGAAAGCGGCGTGGATCTCAAGGTCTGCCAGAAGATCAACAACCATTTCAAGCCCGTGCAGGCAAGATTCCTCAAGGAAGGCGGTCTGAACCCTTCGGTTCTCACCACAAAGATCGACGCGCTGAACTACCAGATTCCCGGCGGCATGCTGTCAAATCTGATCGCCCAGCTGACCGCGGTAAACAAACTCGACAAACTCGATGAGGTTCTCGCCGAAACACCGCGCGTGCGCAAGGATTTAGGCTATCCGCCTCTGGTTACTCCGATGAGCCAGATGGTCGGCGTTCAGGCAACGGCCAATGTTCTTGCAGGCGAAAGATATAAGAACATTTCAAAGGAAGTCAAGAGCTACATCAAGGGCGAATACGGACAGGCTCCCGGTAAGGTGAGCGAAGAGCTCCAGAAGCTCGTCCTTGGCGACGAAAAACCCTTCACCGGCAGATTTGCGGATACACTTGCTCCTGCTTTTGAAGCAACAAAGGCAGAACTCGGCAGCAAAGCCAAGAGCGACGAAGATGTTCTTTCATATATCGCATTCCCCATGCAGGCAGAAGCTTTCTTTGAAAAGCGTGACGAAAAAGAGAGAAACACCTTTAAGTATACAATCAGAGAAGTATAAGGAGGAAGAAAAATGGGATTTTTCACTTCTCCTGCTTTTGCACTCGCAGTTATTTTTGTGCTTTCAATGATTTATACTCTTTACGCAAAAAGAAAGAGTGCCAAAGCTGCTAAAGAAGCTCCCGCATCAGCAAAGCAGGCGCAGGCTGCTGCAAGTGCTCAGCCCGCCGCCAACGTTAGCAACGGCGAGCTTGAACTCATTGAAACCGATGAAAAAACAGCGGCAGTCATTATGGCTCTTGTAAGCTATAAAAGCGGTATTCCGCTCAACAGACTCAGCTTTAAATCAATTCGCTTGATGGAGGATGAATAAAATGAAATATGTAGTAACCCTTAACGGTAAAAATTACGAAGTAGAAGTTAATGAATGCGAAGCAGTTGTTACAAACGTTTCGCAGGCAGCGGCAGCTCCCGTTGCTGCTCCCGCTCCCGCAGCGGCTCCCGCTCCTGCAGCAGCACCTGTTGCAGCAGTTCCCGTTTCAGCTGACGGCACACAGGTTCTTGCTCCCATGCCCGGCTCAATTCTTAATGTTAATGTAACCGTCGGCGCTGCTGTTAAGGCAGGCGACGTTCTTATGGTTCTTGAAGCTATGAAGATGGAAAACGACATCGTTGCTCCCTGCGACGGCGTTGTTAAGCAGCTTCCTGTAACAAAGGGTTCAACAGTTAACACAGACGAAGTTCTTGCTGTTATCTGACGGAGGTTCATGAATGGAAGTTTTGTATGAAAATCTGCTGGCCATATCGTGGCCTCAGGTTGCAATGTGGGTAATTGGCGGAATTCTCATTTACCTTGCAATTGCAAAGGAAATGGAGCCGACCCTGCTTCTCCCCATGGGATTTGGTGCAATTCTTGTCAACCTTCCCGAATCAGGTGCAGCAGCAGTTATTGAGCACCTTTTTGAAATCGGTATCAATCAGCACGAGCTTTTTCCGTT